>NZ_JBRIMB010000008.1:0-151469 GCF_052977265.1 Shewanella sp. 0m-8
TTATTATTGAGTTTGAAGACAGACTTGTGAAACATATTAACTAAAACTGCAGTTACACAGAATCTGTTACACCCTCGCTGATTTAGTTCTTAATTCAGTTTCTGAGTTGAACCTAGCTATTCCGCCGCGATTAAGTACTCTCTAAGTTCTTCAAACAGCGCCTTATCGTTATCACTAAACAAAGGGTCATCAATCAAACGAGCATCACACATAGCCGCAACCACGTGCCAGTCTTCATTGGTAATAACCTCCCTCCACTTTGGAAACACTGTCGATTCCTCAAACTCCATATGCGCTTGCTGTAAACGCACATAATTTTCTAAATCAGTAACTAACTGCTGTTTTGATACCACAATATCATTTAAAATCAGGTTTAATGTCGCCATCAAAGACGCCGATGCTTCACCTAACTTCTGATGTTCTGAAGTGAGCTTTTCATTGATATGTGCCCGGCCTAGCTTATTCCAGTAAAACTCTGAAATGACCTCTTCCAATGGATGATGGCTATGCTCAGCATAGCTTTGCATATACTCCACGATATCTCGCACTAGGTTGTAGTTTATCGCTTCGCCAGCCGCCAGCTTAGTGTATTTGTCCTTTAGAACCTTAAGTAAAATAGCAATATGTTTATGATCGCGCATGAGCCTCGCTAGCATAGTCATCTCCATCCTAATTCCACCCACTACCACTAATATTAGTAAATCGTATAAAGAACACCCAACATAACAAGTGGACTGCCATCGAGTTTATGATGAAGATCAACTAATTTTAGATTAATTAACATAACGTTATAGCTCGATAATTAACTGAAAATAAATATTACCTCTATAAACCCAACCGGTTTTTCTATGCCGTGGCATAATATTGGAAAATAGAACATCGATAGTAGGACAAGTTTAGATGCAAGCTTCTCACCTTATTGGCGCCCATGTTAGCGCGGCCGGCGGTATCGCAAATGCTCCACTTAATGCCGCTGCGATTGGCGCAAACGCTTTTGCTCTGTTTACCAAAAACCAGCGTCGCTGGCAGGCTAATGATCTAGAAGAAAAACAAATATTACTTTTCAAACAGCATTGTCTTGATGCCAATATCAGCCTTGAATCTATTTTACCTCACGATAGTTACTTAATTAATTTAGGTCACCCTGAAAATGAGCTGCTAGAAAAATCTCGTCAGGCTTTTTACGACGAAATGCACCGCTGCGAACAGATAGGCCTTAGCTTATTAAACTTTCATCCAGGTAGTCACCTAAGACAGATCTCAATCGATGAATGCTTAGCAAAAATTAGTCAATCAATTAACTTAGCCTTAGAGCGCTCATCAGGTGTCACTGCTGTCATCGAAAATACTGCAGGGCAAGGCTCAAACCTAGGCCACTCTTTCGAACAATTAGCGCAGATCATCGATGGTGTGGAAGATAAGTCTCGAGTGGGGGTCTGTATTGATACTTGTCATCTGTTTGCCGCAGGTTACGATATTCGCACCCATGCTGCTTGCAAACAAACCTTTGAGCTTTTCGATAAGGTAGTGGGGAATCGATACCTGAAAGCCATGCATTTAAACGACAGTAAAACGGCACTCAACAGTAGAGTAGACCGTCATGAATCCTTGGGACAGGGGGAGATCGGTCAAGAAGCTTTTGCCAGCTTAATGAAGCTCGATGTGGTTAAAGGGATCCCACTTATTTTAGAAACAATACGCCCAGAGATCTGGCAGGAAGAGATAAACTGGTTACGTTTTCTCGCTAAGCAGTGAACTTCATCCCTCCTTTGCTAGATTAAACATTTGTAAATCACAGCAACGACTTTGGTTGGCTCGCCCAAGTCTGATTGCAACCATACGATATGAGTACCTTTAAGCTCTTCGCCTTGCTTAATTGCGCTCAATCTTGCATCAGCGAGTGCATTATCGCCTCGCCCAACTCCTGTCACCATAGCGAAGCTGTCACAATGGGTTACTTCAAAGTCATAAGCTTCATTAATCCTGTGGTAAAGTTCAAACTCTTCTGTTGCACAACCACTTAACAGACTCACTAATAAAACACCTATGACAGCACGAAACACAATAACAACCCTCTTTAAAAACTGCCGCGCACAATATAAAAATTCACAGCTAAAATTTGTGACCAAAATCACACAGCGTTAGTTCTAAGTACCACAGCCTGCATCAACTGCTAAATAAACTAACTAACTATAAAGAGTATGAAAACTAAGATTGCACAGCTTTACACAGGTCGCACTAACAACACATTTAAGCAACAAAAAAAGGAAGCGTTAACAGCTTCCTTGTTTAAGTAACGACTTGTAATTTTGTAAAATACTAAACCGATAACAGCTTAAATAGGTGAGCCTTTAACAGTTCAAAATCTGCCGGTAATTCTGCCGATAAAATGGCTTTGGGAACGACTCTAGCTAAAGGCTCTGGTAACGCTAATTCAATATTAAGGATCTCCTCGACCACCTCATTAAACTTAGCCGGATGAGCTGTAGCGAGAAATATTCCCTTCTCATCTGCTGTCATCGTCTGTTTAAGCGCTAATGCTGCAATAGCCGCATGGGGCTCTGAAAGGTATCCCGAACGATTAAGCGCTTGCAAAGAGTCTGCTGTTTGCGCTTCTGATACCCCTAACCCTACAATATCTTCCAAAGACCAATCCATCGCCTTCACTATCGCTTCAACACGTGGCCAATTACTTGGCTCTGCTACATCCATCGCATTAGATATTGTCGCAACCGTTGTTTCAGGCAACCAAGTACCACTTTCTAAATAGCGTGGCACGGTATCATTACTGTTTGTAGCAGCAATAAATCGTTTGATAGGTAACCCCATGGCTTTAGCAAATAAGCCCGCCGTTAGGTTACCGAAGTTACCACTTGGAACGGCAATAACAGGATCGCTGTCATTGTGCAGCTTAAATTGAGCAACCGCTTCAAAGTAATAGCAAATTTGCGCCAGCAAGCGGCTGATATTGATAGAGTTAGCTGAGTTAAGATGTAAACCGTCTCTAATATCAAGATCTTCAAACGATTGCTTCACCAAGGTTTGGCACGCATCAAAGTCAGACTCTACCGCCACGGTATGGATGTTCCCCCCTAAGGTGGTAAACATCTTTTCCTGTAGCACACTGATTTTTCCTTTTGGATATAGCACAACCACATTAATGTTATCTAAGCCATAAAATGCATCCGCTACCGCAGCGCCAGTATCGCCAGACGTCGCTGTTAGAATATTAATTTTTTCTGATTTGGCTAACTCATTTAAACACTGAGCCATAAAACGAGCGCCAAAGTCTTTAAAGGCAAGCGTAGGGCCGTGAAACAGCTCAAGACTATAGAGATTACTATCGGCTTTCACTAATGGCAGCTCAAAATTAAAGGCGCGCTCTACTAATCTATCAACTGTATCTTGGCCAAGTTCTGATGCTAACCAAGCGCCAATGACTTTCTTACTTCTTTCAACAAAGGGGAGCGCCAATAGACTATCGACATCTTGCAACTGCGGGATCTGTTTTGGGAAAAACAAGCCTCTGTCTTTTCCAAGACCTAACTTTACCGCTTCAGTAAAACTTACCACCTGTGAAGGGTGCTTTAGGTTATACAATTCCATGGTGACTTCCTTTAAATTCAATTTATTACGATCTTTTTCCTGCATGCTTAATCAACTTTACGTGCGCCAGTGCTATCAATTTTGCAGATATGAGAAAACCCTTTACCAGCTTCGATATAATAGGTATCTAACCACTGCTGCGCTTGTTGAGCGACGCTCAGATCATCAGTAACACTGAAAAGTGTTGGCCCACTGCCAGAGATCCCCGTCGTTAGCATGCCTAACTCGGCTAAAGCCGCTTTAGCATTTTGATAGTGAGGGATCTCCCCAGCGCGATAAGGCTCAGCTAACACATCCTTTAATACCGCAATCGCCAGATCTGCATCTTGCTTATAGGATGCGTGTACAAAGGCACTTAAATAACGCCCAAAATCAATAGTGGTCTGTTTATCGAATGTAGTTGGCATCAATTGGCGCATTCTTGAGGTCGATAACGAGATGCCTGGATACGCCACCACCCAATACCATTGCTTAAACTCTGGGATCGCTTCACAAACACTCTTGGGCGTATCAAGCATTAGCTGCACCCCCCCTAAGTAACAAGGTGCAACGTTATCATAATGAATTGAACCACTAATTTTGCCTTCAAACTCGCCCATTAATCGCAGTAGTTCTTGCGGATTAAATGGCTGCTGAAAATATTCATTCAGCGCCATCAATGCTGCCACAACTGAGCTAGCACTCGAGCCAAGTCCACTGCCTACAGGTAAATTTTTCTCTAAGGTTAATTTAAGTCCCGCACTTTTATCTAAATGGCTTAAGAAAAATTCAGCACATTGATAAACAATATTTAGTTGCGGATCCTGCGGAAGCTTATCAGCCCAATGACCCGCTAAAACCAACGACAATCCATTCTCAGCAGCCTCTACAGTGACTTTATCACCAAGCAGGCTACCATCGACGGGCGCTAACGCCGCGCCTAGTAAATCAAAACCTACTCCGACGTTGCCCATCGATGCTGGAGCATAAATAGTGACACTCATACGCCCACCTCTCGAGTCCAATTTAGTGTACGTAAAATATCGGCAAATGCACCAGCCGCGGTAACATCGGTACCCGCGCCATACCCCCTAAGAACAAATGGGATCGGCTGATAATAACGGCTGTAAAAGGCCAACGCATTTTCACCTCCTTTCACACTATATAAAGGGTCGGCGGCATCAACTTCAACAATCTTAACCTTGCAGCCCTCCTCATCGATTTGGCCAACATAACGCAGCACTTTACCCTGTGATTTTGCCGCTTCTACCCGCTGGGCAATGGCAGCATCAAGAGACGGTAAATTGTTCATAAATGCATTCACGTCACCAGAGGCATCAAATGAGTCGGGCAGTACTGATTCTACGTGGATATCGCTCAGCTCCAAATTCATTCCCACTTCACGAGCCAAAATTAATACCTTACGCGCCACGTCCATGCCACTTAAATCATCTCTAGGGTCTGGCTCTGTAAAGCACTTATCTCTTGCAATAGATGTCGCCTGAGACAGTGTCATGCCCTCATCTAACATACCGAAGATGTAGGACAAGCTACCGGATAAAATACCATTAAAGCGTTGCAGCTCATCACCGGCGAATAGCAGTTTTTTTAGGTTATCGATAACCGGTAGCCCAGCGCCGACTGTGGTTTCATAAAGAAATTGTCGACGCTGTTTAAGCGCTGTTTTCCTTAAATCTTGGTAGTAAGCCATATCACGAGTGTTGGCCTTCTTATTAGGCGTAACAACGTGAAGTCCTGCATTCATAACATCAATATATTTATCGGATACCAATTCACTTGAAGTACAGTCCACCAGCACAGGGTTGAGTAGTTGTTGCTCTTTCGCCCACACTAACATCGCATCAAGATCCGCTTGCTGCTCAGAATCTGCTAACAACCCCTGCCAGTTATTAAGATCGATACCTTCGGCATCTAACAACATCTTTTGTGAGTTCACGACACCACAAACCCGAATGGCAATATGCTGCTGCTTTAATATCTTGCGCTGTTTATTAATCTGCTTAAGCAGCCCAGCCCCGACGTTGCCACAGCCCACAAGAAATACATCAAGGTAATGTTGCACATCGAAAAATGACTGATGACATGCCGCTATTGCATGCTTAGTCTTGCGCTGCTCAACAACAGCTGAAATCGAGCGCTCTGATGATCCCTGAGCAATCGCAACAATATTAACGGTCGCTTGTGCAAGCGCCTGGAAAAACTTGGCAGCAACACCTTTGTGAGTACGCATACCATCGCCAATCAGTGAGACTATCGCTAAATCGTGACGCATCTCAATCTGCTCTAAAATGTCGTTTTTAAGTTCAAGTTCAAATTCTTGCTCTAGGGCAAACTTGGCTTTAATCGCATCTTCAGTAGAAACACAAAAACTGATGCTGTATTCAGAGGAGCTTTGAGTGATCAAGGACACAGATACGCCGGAGCGCGAAATCGCCCCCAGTGTACGACTCGCCATGCCGACCATCCCCTTCATACCAGGTCCCGACACATCAAACATGGTTTGATCATCTAAATTTGAAATGGCTTTAACATGTAACCCTGTTTCGTCTGGCTTATCAGACACTAGAGTGCCGACTGCATCTGGGTTAAAAGTATTACGGATATAACAAGGGATATGATATTGAGCAATGGGTGCGACCGTTTTTGGGTGCAGTACTTTTGCGCCAAAATATGATACTTCCATCGCTTCTTGATAACTCAGTTGCGATAACAACTTGGCGTCTGTCACCACTCGTGGGTCAGTATTATAAATGCCGTCCACATCAGTCCAGATCTCGCAGCAACTAGCACTAAGACAAGCTGACAACACCGCCGCAGAATAATCTGAACCATTACGCCCAAGTGTAACCACCTTGCCTTCGCTGTCGCCTGCAGTGAATCCAGGCATTACCCAAACCTGCGCGACCGATAAATCCAGTGCATTGAAGCGCAGTTTACTCGCTTCAATATCAACAGCAGATTCTAGGCGAGGGCCATAACCGACAAGTAGAGACTCTGGCACTAATAAATCAGCGCTATGGTTAAAGGACTTCATCACCTCAACCATTAACGCAGATGATAGCTTTTCCCCTCCAACTAAAACTTGTGCTTCAACACTTTCAGGGCACTCTTCAAGTAAGCTCATCCCTTCAAGCTTACTTTGCCAAAATGTGAGTTGTTGCTGCAGTTTTTCATTAAGCAAAGTATTTTGTTCTGCACTTAAGCTGGCAGCCGCCGCAGCATATAGTTCATCAAACACCCTTCCTACTTTGGCTAACACGGCGCGGTAGTCACCGCCATTCACCGCAACATCAACCATCTCAATCAAGCCATTTGTCACTGTGGCTGGGGCTGACAATACTACGGCGGTTGCTTGTGAATGAGCTGACTGGCTGATAATTTCTGCTGCGCCTTTAAAGCGCTGCCAATTCGCCAGCGAGGTTCCACCAAATTTCATTACTTTCATCAAAAACTCCTTGTGCCGCGCCACCTAAGAAACAAAAAAGCCCGCTCCTTTTGGGGGAGCGGGCTTGATATTTTACTTATATCAGGTTGTGCTTAGCCCGCCCCCACGTTGGTAATCGTGGTGGTTGTAATAATGGTGGTGTTCATTAAAACCTGGCTAAACATATAAATTCGTTTCTATCCAATTGGATTGATTTGTGTACTAACACAATTGCTTTTTTGCTAACGAGTGTCAACCCCTAAAACCAACTTTATTGTTATTATTAAGACTATTAGCAATAAACGAGATAAAACAGCCATAAAACAACTATCAATGGGAGTTTAATGAAGAATTTATTACATAACGGCTAAGTTACGTTGACGTAAACCAAAACCCATAAAACAAATAACACAATCAAAATCAAACAGATAGCTGCCACCTAAAAAGTCAGAATATCAAAATCGGTACAAATCCACGACTTAAATATGAAATAGGCCAAACGTAACATTCTTAATAGTTCAGCAAAAAGGGGCTGACAGACTGACAAAAATCGACCTATGAATAAGTTTGCACTCGATATGAAAATTCCTTCTGTATCTAATCCAGCTCGTTTAAGCCAATACTAATTTCTCCCCCTAAAGATGTGGCTTAGGTAGCAGAAGTGCATTCAATCTATCGCAAATAGCGTTAAAGCAGGCTAGAATGCGCGCAAATTTCCGATTGGAGCCAATATGAAAATCACCGAAAAATGTGCTGTTAGCATCCATTACCGATTATCAGATGCGAAAGGCCAGCTTGTAGAAAGTTCTTTTGAAGCCGAGCCAATGATCTATCTGCATGGTGCAGAAAACATGATCCCTGGTCTAGAAGCTGCGCTTGAAGGCAAAGCACAGGGTGACACCCTTGATGTCACCGTAGATGCAGAGCAAGGCTACGGTCCATATCATGATGGGCTTCGCCAAGAAGTACCAATATCAGCGTTTGGCGACATTGAAGACATCGTTCCAGGTATGCGTTTTATCGCAGAGACTGAAATGGGTCAACGTCCAGTACAAGTGACAGAAGTTAAAGATGATGTTGTTATTGTAGATGGCAACCATCCTCTTGCAGGTCAATCTTTAGTTTTCAATGTTGAAGTACTTGAAGTACGTGCAGCGACTGAAGAAGAAATTGCCCACGGCCACATTCACGCTCACGGCGGCGGATGCGGCGGTCATGAACATTCTCATGAAGGTGGATGTTGTGGCGGCGGACACGATCACGGTCACGAAGGCGGATGCTGCAGTGATGACGAAACTAAAGAAGCTAAAGAAGCTAAAGAAGGTTGTGACGGTAACGGCGGCTGTGGCTGCAGACACTAGTTCTTTAGGTTGAATTCAAGCCCGTTTCATTAATGATAATGAAACGGGCTTTTTTTATGCTCTATAATAAAAAACTTAACATTAAGCTACGGAATTATTAGTTATTTTTGCAAAGGAACTGCAATGCTCTCAAAAACGGTCTATGAAGCTCTACCCTACTGCTACTTCACTATCGCCAGCGCAAGTATACTTATGTTAGAACAGACCTACGCCCTGCTTTTTGCGGTGTTATTATTTCTGCTAGGAAGTAAAATTTATGCATTACGCTCGAGTAACCGCCGAACGGATCCTAAAAAACGTAGAAAAAAAGGCTTACTTCCTATAGCCCTTTATGAGCATACCCCTGCACTTTACCTATTAATGGCGCTACTTCTGTTAAAACTCGACTCAAGGTTAGCACCAGTATTGAGCCTTATGTTGCTCAGCTACGCACTATATATAGGTTTAAGACGTACCCAGTATCGCAAACATCGAATCGTTGCAGCGCCACTATTGTGATATCGGATAGGTGAAGATGAATCTGCTCGGCACATCAGGAAACCATTCCTGCTCGTGCCCTGCTTCGTACCTAGTCATTTACAAGATTAACAGCCTAACCTTTTCTCTTTGCTGCTCAGTCATATGCTTAAGATAATTAGAGCAACGTGTAATCGTCGCAATACTTATTTGGTATTCCTGCGCAATTTGACGCTGACTCATCTCACCATCTAATAACATCTGAAAAACTTTTAGCCTGCCCGCGACAGCACTGCGTTCCTCTTCCGTTAGTAACAGCTCAAACAATACAGTTAAATCGTCCTGCGCTTGATGCGATAAGACTTTCTCTAAAACCGAACCCCATTCTGCTCGCATTTTATCTCCTAATTTCAGCCACAATCACGTACTAGTGCGTCATTACAGCGATTGTATCAAGAATGCCAACCACCATGCACTTTTTATAACAATATTAGGTCTTGCTAAATAAAACTCATTTGTAACTAAGAGTAACTATTGTGAAAAACGATTGCAGTCAGCAAGATAAAACTATATACATTAGGCGAAAACAGATGACATAACACAATAAAAACGTGAGAATTACCATGAAAAAGACAGCCAAAATGAGCCTTATCGCACTAGCAGCAACTGCGACCCTAGCCACTAGTGC
The DNA here is from genome assembly GCF_052977265.1 of Shewanella sp. 0m-8. Lineage (NCBI taxonomy): Bacteria > Pseudomonadati > Pseudomonadota > Gammaproteobacteria > Alteromonadales > Shewanellaceae > Shewanella > Shewanella sp. 0m-8. Next base: position 9,536 of record NZ_JBRIMB010000008.1, read on the forward strand.
ATATGCAAATAACTTTAAAGAAGCCGATGACGCAATCGATTACCGTCAATCTGCATTTAGCATGATTGCCCATAACTTTGGTGACATGGGTGCAATGCTTAAAGGCAAAAAAGAGTTCAACGCTGAAGTTTTTGCTATGCGAGCTGAAAATGTTGCAGCCTTATCAAAGCTACCACTTGAAGGCTTTGTTACAGGTTCTGATAAAGGTGACACCGAAGCATTAGCTAAAGTCTGGAGTGATAAAGCTGATTTTGATGCCAAGATGAAAACCTTCCAAGAGAACGCCGCGATTCTTGCGCTGGCAGCAAAAAGCGGTGATAAGAAAGAGATGAAGCAAGCCTTTGGCAATACAGGCAAAAGCTGTAAAGGCTGTCATGACGTTTATAAAAAAGACTAACTATAAACGTCAGCCCCTCTAGTCCAGAATTAGAGGCATACTTTCCATTAAGCCAGTCTGAGTCCCGACTGGCTTTTTATTTAAGTCCTTAGAGCATATCAATCACAGGCCACATCAGATAGTTCAGTACCAAAGCGCCCACCACTAAGACTAAAACAAGTGCTTTTAACATGGATGCGAAGGCTAAATTGTTAGCGCTAGAATCTGTGATTTCCGATTCTGGTAGACTTTTATAACCGCTAAACATGGCACCAAGAATTTTATCGCCTTTAATCATGTGCACTCCAACTGCTAACACGTGCATTGCCGCTAAGATTAAAATCAAGTCAAAGTTCTTCTTATGTAACCAAGTTAACCAACTTGCCGTATCTGAGCTAACAAACGAATACAGAGGGCCTTCAGTAAAAATATCGTCGGTTGCAAACAAGCCCGTTATCAGCTGAATACAGATAAGCGTAATTAAGGTCACCACCATGTAACCGCCGACGGGATTATGGCCTATTGATGATGAGATCCCTTCGCGTCGAGTTCGATTGAGGTAGTGAATAACCGTTTTAGGTGAATAAACAAAGTGACTAAAACGAGCCGTATCACTGCCAACGAGTCCCCAGATAAGCCTTACAGCAATCAAAATCATCAAGCCATAGGCAAGAATTTGATGCCACTCCATCTCACCAGCATCGGCTGTCCACCATAACCCACCGAGTAAGCACAGCATCCCCCAATGAAAAACACGTGTAGGAAGATCCCACACTTTAATTTTGACCAGATTTTGTTCCATCAACTGTCACTCTTGAAAATTAATTTACCTGAGGAGGTCATTATAAACGAGGAATTACTGAAGAGCTATCGAGTTATTTACACTGATTTTTTTGCTGAAAACACTAAATAAGGGACGACTTATCCAATCCAATATGACCTGATTTTTTGGGGTTTACAAGGAAATTTGGCCAGTTATTGTCTATATTTGTCTAAGTGATCAAATAAAAGGCGAACAGTTTAAAAGAGCCAATAAAACGTGATTTAGATCACGACTTTCATATCTGAGATTGGTAGTCTGAATTCAAGGAAACAACAAAAGGTTCGACATATGATAAAGATTACTAGCAAGCATTTTGAAGTTACTGAGTCTATCCGCGAACGTATTGAAGCCAGATTAGAGAAATTAGCAAGACACGATGTGCAGCTAATTAATCCACACGTAATTATTTTACAGGAGAAGCAAGGGTTTAAAATTGAAGCTTCTGTCGGCATCCCAAGTGCCAAGTTATTTGCCCAGGCGAAACACGACGACCTCTATGCGGCTATTAATGCAATGGGACAAAAGCTGGAGAAACAGCTAAACCGCCTGACTCATAAACCTGAAAGTCAACGTCACGCAACACTTAAAATAGAAGATGATGCCATTGATGACGACTTTGATGACAACCTAGAGGAGGAATACGCAGCTTGATATTATTGTTAAATTTACACGCAAAGCGCACCTTCGGGTGCGCTTTTTATTGCAAAAAACTCAATTAGGCTAAGTTTTTATTGACACTTAAGGCCCCCCGCTTTAGTTTTATTTCAATGAATAAAATCCATACTACGTTTTTTACTTTCTTTTTTATGTCCCCCACCCTCGGAGGCGGAATTTCGGTGTAAAAACGAAAGTGAAAATTCCAAAGCCTCCCACATGGGAGGCTTTTTTATATCAGCTAAGGTAAGCATACATTGTCATGCTTATCACTAGGGTATTAATACTAAGCGCAATACAAGAGTCAGAGGCTAAGATGAGTAAACCACAACCCTTAAATCACACTCGAGAGCAGATCACCAATCTCGATAATGAACTGCTGGCTCTGCTAGCAAAGCGCAGAGAATTAAGCCTAGATGTCGCACGCAGTAAAGAAGTCGATGTCAGACCAATCCGCGATACTACCCGGGAAAAAGAGCTGTTATCACGTCTTGTAAAACAGGGGCGTGAGCAAGGATTAGATGCCCATTATGTCATCTCACTCTATCAAAGCATCATCGAAGACTCAGTGCTTAACCAGCAAGCTTATTTACACGGCCGCGCAAATCCAGAAACCCAACAGCAGCAATATTGTATCGCCTACCTTGGCGCTAGAGGTTCATACTCCTATCTAGCTGCCAGCCGATACTGCGATAGACGCCAAGTGGAGATGCAAGATTTAGGCTGCAAAAGTTTCGATGAAATAGTACAAGCCGTTGAATCTGGCCACGCCGACTATGGCTTCCTGCCAATAGAAAATACCTCTTCAGGCTCTATTAACGAAGTGTATGACGTATTACAGCACACCAGTCTTGCTATTGTTGGGGAAACCACCATCGAGGTTGGTCACTGCTTACTGGCCAATAGCGGCAGCACTATTAGTGACATCAAAACAGTTTATGCACATCCTCAGCCGATTAGTCAATGCAGTCGCTACTTAAGTCAGCACGGTGAATTCAAACTAGAGTATTGCTCTAGTAGTGCAGAAGCGATGGAAAAAGTCTGTAATGCAAATGATAACAGTGTCGCTGCTATCGGTAGTGCAGAAGGCGGCGCCTTGTATCAATTAGAGGCGATAGAAGCTGATCTCGCAAATCAAAAAATCAATCAAAGCCGTTTTATCGTTGTCGCCAGAAAGGCTGTTGAAGTGCCATCGCAGCTTCCAGCAAAGTGTACACTGATCATGGCAACAGGCCAGAAACCAGGGGCATTAGTCGAAGCCTTACTGGTATTAAAAGCCCGTAATCTTAACATGAGTAAACTTGAGTCCCGCCCGATACCGGGTACGCCTTGGGAAGAGATGTTCTATTTAGATATCGATGCCAATCTATCAAGCGAGCCGATGCAAGCAGCGCTTAAAGAGCTAGAACGTACTACTCGCTTCATTAAAGTACTCGGCTGCTACCCTTGTGAAACAGTTAGACCAACTCAACTGAGTAATAGCCAGTTGATGATTGAGCCTAACACCTCTAAGTCGACCACTGTTGCAGCAACAACCAGTAATAAGCAACAGCGCTTTAGTAAGCAATATAAGAGTGAGTCTACGCAAGTTATCTGCGGCCAGCTAAACCTAGGAGCCGGTAATATCGGTGCGATAGCTCAAGTACAACTCCCCCTAGAGCTTCAGCAAGTTGAGCAGCTAGCAAAAGAGCTTAAAGAATCAGGTTTCCAAGCCGTTGCGATACAGGGATTAAACCAGCAAAGCGATGTCATTAACTCCATCAATAAGTTTAAGCATGCTCTCGCACAATTTGATTTAGTTTGTGTCCTTGTCATTGAACATGAAACCGATTTAACCATGGCGACTCAGTTTGCAGATGTAGTCATGCTATCGGGGAATCTAATGTATAACCAAGCCATTTTAACCCAACTTGGCTCTTTATTGGTTCCTGTTATAGTCGAGCGCAATACCATGGCTAGCGTCGATGATCTGCTTAATGCAGCAGAGGTTATCTTGAGCCAAGGTAATCAACAACTTATCTTGTGTGAATCAGGGGTCACAACTCTTAATAACTCAGGTAAACCATCACTGGATTTGGCGGCATTGGTTGAGCTGAAAGCCCTGAGCCATTTACCAGTGTTAGTCAATCCAAGCTATGCGATTGAAGTCGAGCAAATGCCAACATTTGTAAAGGCTATAAGGCAGTTAAAAGGCGATGGTATCATGGTGAACTTGAGCGCGATTGAGCAAGCTTCAAAAGCCGACTCAGCAAAGCTGGTTAACGAGTTATTAAGCAATCTATACCACTAGACTGTCGATAGTTTGCTATAGGTAGTTTGATTAGACTGCTTTCTATAGATGCCTTGATACAGGCATCTATATGCTGACAACTGGTATAAACAGCTTGTGAAACATGAACAACAGTAGGTCCACGCCTACCTTGTAAAATTAACGTTTACGCTGGGCAGCTTGCTCAGCGTTACTTTTATCAATCAAGCTCGGAATCGTTGTCCCTTGAACTAAAATAGAAAAAACGACCACTGCGTAAGTCATCACCATTAACAGGTCTCTAAGGTCAATATTACTGCCGCTGATGACAATAATCCCGGTAGGTAAACTCATCGCCATCGCTAATGCCAACCCACCACGCAATCCTCCCCAGACCAAGATCTTCTCTGCATATGAGTTGTAGTGCCTGAAGCATCTAAAAACCAAATAAGGCAAGTAAATACTAATAGTGCGCCCTATCAAAACGATTGGGACGGCAAGCAGCATAAACCACCATAGCTCAACATCGAAATGAATCAGTAATAATAGTAGGCCTAATAGCAGGAACAGCAACGAATTAAAGAACGACTCAATCAATAACCAAAAACTCTCTAGGTGCCCTTGTTCTTCTTTCTTTAGCAACTTTGGCACACTGATATTTCCGATGATGATTCCTGCTGCAACCATAGCTAATGGCCCTGAAACACCTAGCATATCGGCTCCGATATAACCTGCACTCGGCACCAATAATGTCATCAATAAATACTGAGTCCGCTCTTCGGAGAAATGCAGCATGCCATGTAATATTGCGGCTAATACTGCGCCGTAAAGTAAACCTCCTATCGCTTCTCTAATAAAGAGTTTACTCACATCAATAAATGTTAACGGTTCAGTTGAGAATGCGACTTGTGAAACTGTAATAAAAATCACTAAACCTATACCGTCATTAAAGAGCGACTCCCCCTCAACCTGAGTTGCAATATCCTCGGGGGCGCCAAGCTGTTTAATAATAGCCAACACCGCAATAGGATCTGTTGGCGAAATCAGTGCTCCAAATAGTAAGCAATGACTAAAATTTAAAGGTAAACCGATAAAAGAAGCGAATGAATAGAGCAGGCCAGCGACAAGAAATGTGGATATGAGTGTACCAACAAAAGCCAGTATGAAAATTTCCCACTTTTGTTTTTTTAAAATATGCAGCTTAATCTGCAACGTACCAGCAAAAAGTAAGAAGCCCAACATGCCGTTAAGCAGTAGAGCATTGAAATCGAGCTGCTCCAAATCGGTTACTAAAGTTGAATATATTTTTATACCAAAGATCTTACCCGCGATTAAGATAACTAAGCTTAAACCTAAGGCTAATGCGGTAATTGTTATGGTCTGTTGCCAGCGATGTAATCGTGATGAAATAAGCGAAATAACAAGAGAAAGTGCGGAAAGTAGACACAGGATTTCGTAACTAGTCACAGTGAAGTCTCATTAAAATAAAGAGAGAAGTAACAGGGATTAAATTTTGCGGCCTTCAATTAAGCTTAGCCAGCCTTTAATCACTCTGCCGCTAAACCATATCGCACCGGCCACATATAGCGTGGCGCTCAACCATGACTGAGCACATAAGTACCCTGTTAACATCACTAAAAATAGACCTATGATAGACCAGCGCTGCCAACGTAAATGTATTGCCAATATGCTATTGGCATTTTGCTGAGGTTGATACAGGTTTATAAGAAGACTCAGGGCTGTTGGTACTAACATTATCGGGAAGCATGCCATCAACGCATACAAAAAATGCGCAAGATTTTTATCTTCCAGTGCTAGTGATTGAGAATGTAATGTTGATGCCATACGCCACTCCATCGAGAAATGATATCGATTGGTATATAAAGACAGGCGCAATTCCATCACGACCTGTCATTAACCTTACTTTCTCATAGTGAGTTACGCAACTTTCACACCTGATTTATTTCAGATTTTCATTCAATAGACTTAACTCTATAAACACAGAGCTATAAATATAGCGCTATAAACAGCGAACTTAATTTTTTACATCTACAACTCTAAGGTCACGTTTGACTTTAACTTGGTTGAGCAAGCGAGCACAAAGCCCTGTGCTATCTCATCTGGAGTCAATGCCATTTGGCTTGTAGACTCTGTTTCACCCTCAACAACCTTACACTTACATGCGCCGCAAACACCTGAACGACAGGCAGCAAGAATAGGTAACCCTTCGGCTTCAATGCCGTCCAATACGGTTTGTTCTGCTGACAGAGCGCGGCTTTTATCGCCAATACTCAACATAAAGCCGCTGGCACCAGAATTAATATCAGAACTAATATCAGTACCTTGCTCTTTCGCTGCACTAAGCTCTGCGCTATCACCTTTAAATGTACCGAAACTCTCTTGGTGAAACTGCTGCATGTCAAAGTCTAACGACTCAAGTAATGCTTTTACTGCTTTCATATAAGGCTCAGGGCCACATACAAAAACCGTTCGAGTTTTAAAGTCTGGTACAAGTCTCACCAAGTTATCTGCATTTAAACGGCCAGCCTGACTGTCTATGTAAGCACTCGCTTGGTCACTAACCTCTTCTAAAACATAGTTAAGCTTAAATTTGGCGCTTCGCTCAGCCATCTGTGCAATGGACGATTCAAATATAAGATCGTTACTAGATTTTGCACTATGAAGAAAGCTCACATCTGGGCCAACTTCGGTATCGGTTAACCAACGAGACATGGAGTACATAGGCGTGATACCGCAGCCAGCACTTAAAAACAGATACTTTTGCGCTTGAATATCAACTAAATTAAATACGCCATCGGGGCCGAGAGCTCGCACCATATGACCGACTTCAAGGTTATCAGCTAAGTAATTTGAAACCTTGCCACCTGCAATACGCTTAATGGTCAGTACAATAGAATATGGACGAGAAGGTGACGAACTAATGGTATAGCTGCGAGCAATTTTCTCACCATTAATTTCCAGCAATAAAGTAAGAAACTGACCAGGCTTAAAATGAAACTTAACTGGAGTGGCAGCTTGAAATCTAAAGCTGATAACGTCATGAGTCTCATTCCATTTTTCAACACACACCAGTTGATGTTCGCCAGACTGCCATTGCTGAGCCGAAAAAGATTCTAAATTAGAAGTTTGCTTATTGATTGCCATATTCACGCTATACCTACCTATCAAACTAAGTTGTTAACCCTTAAACTAAAAATGGCCACACATTGGTGACCATTTTAAACTTACTTATCACCCGTATCGATGCAGTTACGCCACATTAAGGATGCGATTTAGATCTGCTTCAACGGTTGTGGTGTTACGAAGACCAAACTTCTCTTCAAGCACCTTAGCTAGGTTAGGAGTCAAAAACGCTGGTGCCGTTGGACCTGTCATAATGTCCTTCACACCCAGTGATAGTAGCGTTAGCAATACCACAATCGCTTTTTGTTCAAACCATGAAAGTACTAAGGTAAGTGGCAATTCATTAATATCGCACTCGAATGCTTCAGAAAGCGCAATTGCAAGCTGAATGGCTGAGTAAGCATCATTACACTGACCAATATCTAATAGACGTGGAATTCCATTGATGTCACCGAACTCAAGTTTATTGAACTTATACTTACCACAACCTAGTGTCAAAATAACTGAATCTGCAGGCGCTTGAGTCGCGATATCCGTGAAGTAACCACGCTCTTGCTTATCACCGTCACAACCACCTACTAAGAAGAAATGCTTGATTGCACCGCTCTTAACATTCTCGATTACAGTAGGTGCAGCAGCCATCAGCGCATTACGTGCAAAACCTATGGTGATTAGATGGGGGATCTCATCATAGATAAAGCCTTCTAGAGACTCAGCTTTAGCAATCACTTCACTGAAATCGTCACCGGTTAGGTGCGTCACACCAGGCCAACCGACGATGCTACGAGTGAAGATACGGTTTGAGTAATCACCCACATTTGGGTCGATAATACAGTTAGACGTCATTACTACTGCACCAGGGAATGTCGCAAATTCTTTTTGCTGATTCTGCCATGCACTGCCGTAATTGCCCACTAAGTGTGGATACTTTTTAAGTTCAGGGTAAGCCAGTGCAGGTAACATCTCACCGTGGGTGTAAACGTTAATACCTTTGCCTTGGGTTTGTTCAAGAATAAGCTCAAGATCTTTCATGTCATGACCAGACACTAAGATAGCCTTACCCTTTACAGATTTAGTGTTAACTTGCGTTGGCTCTGGGTGACCAAAGGCATGGGTTTCCCCTTCATCGAGCATTGCCATTACGCGGTAGTTAAGCTGACCAATCTGCATTGCTGTATTAAATAGCTTATCGGCATCAACTGAGTCTTCACCAAGAAAAGCCATGATCTCGTGGAACTCGCCAGCCACTTCATCGCTGGTTTGCTCAAGTACGCGAGCATGCTCCATATAGGCTGCTGCGCCTTTAAGGCCGTATAAGCAAAGTAAACGTAAACCCATAATATCTTCATGGACTTCATCTTTACCACGGTTAGGCACAGCTTGAAGCGCTTGAGATAGCATTTCAGGCTTAGTCGCGCCCAATACCAACTGCATAGGCGCATTCATTGGCTTGGCTTCAATGCTTAGTTCACCGCACTTAGCTTCGTATGCCGACTTTAAACGGTTACGGAAAGTTTCAGCTTGGGTGGTATAAGCAATGATACGCTCATCATCAAAGTTAACGTTGGTCAGTGTCGCGAAAAATGCCTTTGGCACAAAGGTATCAATCTCATGGTCGATAATGCCGACTTCACGAGCAAGGGCCGCGTATGACGACACACCTTGGAGAATATAGATAAGAAGATCTTGTAAGTCTGAGGTATCAGACGACTTACCGCACATACCTTGCGTGTAGCTACAGCCATTACCCGCAGGTGTTCTAATTGTTTGCTCACATTGAATACAAAACACGACACTAACTCCTATATTTTAATCATGCATCTCATCTGCATGTTTTGATGTTAGTGTACGCTTCTTGACGAATTGCAAAAGGGTTTTCTAACAACAAAAGCTAAAACTATGAAAGAGATCACTTTAAGTGTTAACTAATAAACACTTAAAGTACTGAAGGAATATAAAATAAAAAGCTTTATTTTCAGTGATTAATGCAAGCGCAGGAGCCGAGGGTAGCGACGTCATCTCAAGATGCATTCGCAAGAGTGAAGTTTTTAAGTAGTGATAAGCATGACCAAAAATGCGCAGTCATTCAATTAAAGGTAAGTAAAGCAAAAGCAAAAAAAGGCGCCTAAGCGCCTTTTCAATTTAAGGATTACGAGCAGTTATTAGCCAGTCTTCATGTCGTTTACTGATTGCAACATCGCACGACTCTCACGTTGGAATTGCGGCGCAAAATCACCAAACCAGCGAGACACCTCTGCAAACTGAGCCACAAACGCATCGCGATTGCCGGACTTTAAAATAGATAACGCCTGAGAGTAGTTATCTAAGTAATCGCTGATCGCAACAAGGCTTTCCTCTTGAGCGAAGATAATATCAGCATATAACTCAGGGCTTTGGGCAAATAAGCGTCCTACCATAGCCAGCTCTAAGCGGTAAATTGGCGAGCTAAACTGTAGCAATGACTCAATATCTGCTTCCTCTTTGTAAAGGTTCAAGCCATATACAAAAGAGGAAAAATGTCGCATGGCTTGCACCAATTGCATCGCTTTATCGTGTTTGCTTGGCTCAGCTTCAACAATTCGAGCTCCCCAAATCTCAATCTGCTCTATCAGCCATTGATAAGCCTGTTGCTCGCGGCCGTGACACACGACGACAACTTGCTTTGCAAGGCTGCCTACATCTGGACCAAACATAGGGTGTAAGCCAAGCACGGGGCCAGAGTGCGCTGCCAGCATCGCCTCCACTGGTGCTCCTTTGATGGAAGTCAAATCGGCCAAGATGCAATCTTTAGGTAAGTTTGTCAGTTGCTCAGCAATTAATTCACAGGTAATGTTTATCGGCACGGTGACAATAACCAAGCCTGCCCCCTCAAAGATGCTTTCGCTGTTTATCCAATCATCTTTATCAAGCGTTTTTACCTGATAACCAGAAAGCGTTAACATCTGTGAGAACAACCCACCTAACTTACCTTCCCCCCCCACAATAACCACATGACCCAAATCAGCCTTAATTTGCTTAAAGCCTACGTCCTTTTCATTAAGGTAAGACTCACGCATAAGGCGACGTAAAATATCTTCAATGAGTTGCGGCGCGACATTCATCGCTTTCGCTTCAGCACGTCTTTTCGCTAGCATATTAGCTTCACGCTGCGGCGCGTAAATTGGCAAACCTGCACCATGTTTTACCGCGCCAACTTGTGCAACAAGATCTAAACGTTTTCTCAGTAAATGCAGTAACTGCTGATCGACACCGTCAATCAAACCCCTCAGGTTCTCAAGCTCTGCTGTAGTCTTCTCATTCATCAATCTTTCTTCCATCAGCCATTTGCTACTTTCAGCATATCAAATCGAGTCGGTAATATTGGGGCTAATAAGCTAGCACCATCTCGTAACAAGTTTTCCGTGGTTTGCCAGTCTATACAAGCATCGGTCACCGATACACCGTAAGCCAGTTGATTCATCGGTATGTCACTACTTTGCTTACCTGCATTTAGGTGGCTTTCTAGCATAACACCAATAATAGATTGATTACCTACAGCAATTTGGTTAAATACATCTTCACATACAGGCTTTTGTTTATTGTGATCTTTCGACGAATTCCCATGGCTGCAATCAACAATCAAGCGTGCATTAAGCTTTGCCGCATGTAACTGCTGTTCGCACTCAGCGACACTTGCTGCGTCATAATTTGGGGTTTTACCGCCACGTAAAATAACATGTCCATCTGGATTACCGGCAGTTTGTAGTAGTGCCACCTGACCTTGTTGATTAATCCCCATGAAGCGGTGCCCACTCGCGGCCGACTCTAGCGCATTTATCGCAACGCCCAGCTTGCCGTCAGTGCCGTTTTTAAAGCCAACTGGCATAGAAAGACCCGAGGCCATTTCTCGGTGAGTCTGAGATTCTGTTGTACGTGCGCCAATTGCAGACCAGGTAATGAGTTCTGACATGTATTGCGGACTGATAGGATCCAGGGCTTCGGTCGCAACAGGTAACTCAAGCTCAGCAAGCCAAATCATTAGCTCTCTTGCTTGTCTTAGACCTTTATCAACATCAAATGATTCATTCATATCAGGGTCATTAATCATGCCCTTCCAGCCAACCGTTGTACGCGGTTTTTCAAAGTAAACACGCATCAATACAAAAAACTGCTCGCCGAGCTCATTATGAAGTTTCTTAAGTTTTAAAGCATACTCTTTAGCGGCATCGATATCATGAATTGAGCAAGGACCAGAGATCACAAGCACACGATTATCACGTTTGTGTACGATATCTGACACGGTTTTTCGGGCATTTAGCACATATTGATAAGCATGCTTAGACAGAGGCAGATCGCGCTTTAACTCCTCAGGAGTCACGAGAACTTGCTCAGAACTGATATGAACATTATTAATTGTGTCTTGTTGCATGATAACCACCTGTCTTTATCTCTTATCTGCTTTGCGCTAACAGTCTTTATGTCACTGAAGAACGTCTCAACTTATATTTTAAGCTCGGTTTTATCGTCCGAACCGAGTACCACTGTAACGGTACAGCATTACACCTTAAGAACACTATGCCTAGATGAAGCGGTGAGATCAAGCGACATTTTCTATAAATGAAAATTTCTAATCTAGCTTTCGTAAATACGGCTGAAGAGTAATACCAATAACATGAAGATTCAGGAAGGAAATTGAAATGCCCATTAAATTTAGGCAACAAAAAACCGCCATATAGGCGGTTTCTCGTGCGAACACTGCATCTTTTTTATAGCAAGTACTAAATTACTTAGTAGCAAGCTTCTCACGGATACGTGCAGACTTACCTGAACGATCACGTAGATAGTAAAGCTTAGCACGACGAACACGGCCGCGACGCTTAACTTCGATGCTAGAGATGATTGGGCTGTGAGTCTGGAACGCACGCTCAACACCTTCACCATTAGAGATTTTACGTACTGTGAATGCAGAGTGAACGCCGCGGTTACGCTTAGCGATTACAACGCCTTCGAACGCCTGTAGACGCTCTTTACCGCCTTCTACAACACGTACTTTAACAACTACTGTATCACCGGCACCAAATTGTGGTACGTCGGTTTTCATTTGCTCTTCGTTGAGCATTTTGATGATGTTATTCATTAAATAAACTCCATACTAGTAATAACTGCGCTTCGACTAATCATCTTGTTTGATGGTGTCAACAAATTCAGCTAATAGCTTCTCTTGTTCGCCAGTCAGAGCTAGATTTTCAAGTAATTCTGGTCGTCTCAACAAAGTCCTACCTAGGCTTTGCTGTAGACGCCAGCGTCTAATATGTTCGTGGTTACCACTTAACAATACGGCTGGAACATCCAGGCCATCCAAACTTTCAGGACGCGTATAGTGGGGGCAATCCAGTAATCCATCAGAGAAAGAATCTTGCTCTGCGGAAGCTTGTTTTCCTAGCACGCCAGGAACCAATCTAGATACTGAATCAATCAAAGTCATCGCTGGAAGTTCACCGCCCGAAAGCACGTAATCTCCTATCGACCACTCTTCGTCCACTTCAGTTTGAATAATACGTTCATCGACACCTTCGTATCGACCACACACTAAAACCAAACTGGATGATTGCGCTAACTCTTCAACGCCTTGCTGTGTCAGCTTACGGCCTTGAGGAGAAAGGTAGATCACCTTTGCCTCTTTTCCAGCTGCAGCTTTTGCTGCATGGATGGCATCACGTAGAGGCTGCACCATCATTAACATTCCAGGGCCACCACCATAAGGGCGATCATCCACTGTTTTATGTTTATCATGGGTGAAATCTCGAGGATTCCACGTTTGCAACTCTAGCAACCCTTTGCTAACTGCACGACCCGTTACACCAAAATCTGTTACGGCACGAAACATCTCGGGAAACAGGGTTACTACCCCTAACCACATATGTTGTACCTCGACTTAGAAGTCCGGATCCCAATCCACTAAAATCTGTTTTGCTGCCAGGTCCACCTTTTGGATGAACTGGTCAGTAACAAAGGGAATCATACGTTCCGCTTTGCCAAAGCCATCTTTTGCGTTAGCTTTAACTAGAAGTACGTCATTCGATCCTGTTTCCACGATCTCCTGAACGGTACCCATGTTGTAGCCTTTGGTATTAGTCACTTCACATCCGATCAGATCTCGCCAGTAGAATTCATCTTCTGGTAAATCTTGCATCTGCTCAGCAGGCACAGCAATCTCACAATTAGTAAGCGCTTGAGCCTCATCCCGTGTTGTTACGCCTTCAAGACAAGCGACAACCGCTTTACCCTGAAAACGCCACTGGGCGACTTTAACCTCGCGCCATTCACCTTGCTCTTTAATAAGCCAAGGAGAATAGTCAAAGATACCTTCAACAGAGTCGGTATAGGTAGTGATCTTCAACCAACCTTTAATGCCAAAACTGGAACCTAATTTCCCAAGGATGACGGGTTCTTGTTTACTACTCATCAATCTATACCCTAACGCTATTAAGCAGCTGCTTTACGAGCGTCTTTGATCAGTTTTGCTACACGATCAGTAGTAGCAGCACCGTTAGCAACCCAATGCTCAACACGGTCAAGATCTAAGCGTAGAGCTTCTTCTTGGCCACGAGCTACTGGGTTAAAAAAGCCAACGCGCTCGATGAAACGACCGTCACGGGCGTTACGGCTGTCAGCTACAACGATGTTATAAAATGGACGCTTTTTTGCGCCGCCACGAGCTAAACGAATGGTAACCATGCGTTTGGTATCCTCTAATGATTTGCTTTTTATCAAGCAAAAATAAAAACTGAAACTCCGTGTTCGCGAAGAGCCCCAGATAGAAAGCCGGCAGATTTTACCTGACTGACCGGCGAATGCAACCGTAATCGGCGTTTTTTACGCCTAAAACGATTTACAGACCAGAGCAAGTTTCACTCTAGTCTGTAAATTTAGCTATGCAGAATATTCTAAATGCCTAGCGGCCTGGCATTTTCATGCCTGGTGGTAACATACCACTCATGCCACGCATCATTTTTTTCATGCCGCCTTTCGCTGACATTTTCTTCATCATTTTCTGCATTTGAGTAAACTGCTTAAGTAAGCGGTTCACATCTTGAATTTGTGTGCCGCTGCCCAGCGCGATTCTACGCTTACGTGAACCCTTGATAATATCGGGACGTTGGCGCTCACCTGGCGTCATAGAATTGATAATCGCTTCCATCTGCCCAGTCATCTTGCCATCTTGAACTTGAGCAAGTGCTTCTGGTGGTAATTGCCCCACACCAGGTAGCTTCTCAATCATGTTCATCATGCCGCCCATGTTCTTCATCTGTTGCAGCTGTTCGCGGAAATCTTCTAAATCAAAGTTGCCGCCTTTTTTTACTTTAGCTGCAAGCTTCATCGCCTTTTCTTGGTCTACACCACGCTCAACCTCTTCAATAAGAGAAAGAACGTCGCCCATACCTAGAATACGTGATGCGACACGATCTGGGTGGAATGCTTCTAACGCATCGGTCTTTTCACCCACACCTAAGAATTTAATTGGTTTACCCGTAATGTGGCGAATCGATAATGCTGCACCGCCTCGTGCATCACCATCGACTTTGGTCAGTACCACACCGGTTAACGGTAGCGCTTCATTAAAGGCTTTTGCTGTGTTTGCCGCATCTTGACCCGTCATGGCATCAACCACGAACAATGTCTCAACCGGGTTCACCGTAGCATGAAGCTCTTTAATTTCATCCATCATGGCTTCATCGACGTGCAAACGACCTGCAGTATCGACAATAACCACATCAATGAACTTAAGCTTTGCGTGTGCAATTGCAGCCTTAGCGATATCAACAGGCTTTTGGCTCACATCTGACGGGAAGAATTCAACTTCAACTTCAGCGGCTAAGGTTTCTAGCTGTTTAATCGCCGCTGGACGGTATACGTCGGCAGACACAACGAGAACAGACTTCTTCTCGCGTTCACGCAAGAATTTAGAGAGCTTTGCAACACTGGTGGTTTTACCCGCACCTTGCAAACCCGCCATCATGATCACTGCAGGCGGTTGAGCCGATAGGTCTAAAGCTTCATTCGCTTCGCCCATCGCATTTTCAAGTTCGCTTTGAACGATCTTAATAAAGGCTTGGCCTGGACTTAGACTCTTTGAAACCTCTTGTCCAACAGCGCGTTCTTTAACGCTATTTACGAATTCACGAACCACAGGCAAGGCAACATCGGCCTCAAGAAGTGCCATGCGGACTTCGCGTAAGGTTTCCTTAACGTTTTCTTCCGTTAAGCGACCACGGCCACTGATATTTTTCAGAGTCCGTGACAATCTGTCAGTTAAGTTCTCAAACATTATCCAGTTCTTTACCGTTTAAAATTTACATTGATGGGGCTGTATTATAGCGATGCCCAGATATTATGCTACAGAATGACGCAAGTTACTTTTACAACTCAGTGCAGTGAAACGTAAAAAATCACTAAAAATCGTCAATAAGATAAAAAATCGACCTATTTTTGCAACCAAGGTCACTGCCCAAATCCCTTCCGCTCATGCTATTCTACACAATAATATTACATGCTAACTTAATGAATAAAGTCGAAACGACTTTAATGGCTAGACTCAAGGCTATATTTAGCTCACTCAGTGATTTAACTCATGCTTGAATCACGCTACTATGCGAGTCGTTTGGTCAACTTTTAATGCATTGTTAGAACATTAGGTCCTTAAAAACAAAGTAGGTTAATACTCGATGGTCATTTTCTCAGCTACAGCCATGTTGTTCTATAGTATTGCTTTGGTTCTCGTCGCAAGCCGACTTTTTCATGTTGATGGACCAAACAGAAAATTAATTGCAGTCTTTGCCGCGCTCGGCGTGGTGTTTCATGCTGCGGCATTGTCACAAGCTATCATCACAGGTGATGGACAAAACTTTAGCTTAACCAACGTGATTTCGATGGTTAACTGGATTATCACGTTCAGTTTCACCATTTTACTTTTTAGACTCAAAGTCATTGTTGTTTTACCAGTTGTCTTTGCCTGTTCAGTAATATCAGTGGCCTTGCTTTGGCTAGTACCGCCTGAGTACATCATCCATTTTGAAGTTCACCCGGATGTTTTAGTGCATGTTGTCTTGTCGCTTATGGCCTACAGTGCCCTGATGATTGCAGCCCTGTACGCGATTCAGCTGGCAATCATTCAAAACCGCCTAAAGAGTAAGAAATTAATAATGACTTCGGCAATGCCACCGCTAATGACAGTAGAGAAGCAGCTGTATCACTTAGTGATTGTAGGGGTGATTTTATTAAGTCTGTCACTTGCTACAGGCTTTATCTTCCTCGACGACATGTTTGAAGAAGGTAAAGGTCATAAGGCTGTACTTTCTATCATGGCTTGGTGTGTGTATATCGCCATGTTAGCCCAGCAGTACTGGGTAGGTTGCCGCATTAGAACCGCTGTTGCTTACACTTTGACAGGTGCGGTCTTGCTGTCACTGGCCTACTTTGGTGCTCGTATTGTAAAAGAACTCATTCTCAGCTAATGCCACCACTTTCGTCATTTAGCCCATCTTCAAATGATGGGCTAAACTTGACACCCCTTTGAAAGTTCTGTAATTACTAATTTTTATAGCACTTTATTCAATGTTTATTCGCCTCTATCTTTAAAACAACAGCGGAGCTCCAAAGTTTGGACGATATATCCACTGGCGTACTTTTATCTATTTTGTTCGTCTTGATTCTACTCTCAGCCTATTTCTCAGGCTCAGAAACCGCCATGATGTCGCTCAATCGCTATCGCTTACGCCACCTGGCTAACAGTGGTCATAAAGGTGCCATTCGCGCCATAAAGATGCTTGAACGTCCTGATAGGCTCATTGGCTTAATTCTTATCGGTAATAACTTAGTTAATATTTTGGCCTCAGCCATCGCAACCATTATTGGTATGCGCTTATTTGGTGACATGGGGGTCGCCATTGCCACAGGTGTATTAACGTTAGTCGTGTTAGTCTTTGCTGAAGTCACCCCAAAAACCGTTGCGGCTCTTCACCCTGAACGTATCGCATTCCCCTCTAGCTATATCCTTCGCGTGCTATTAGTCATATTGTCGCCCTTCGTTAAAGTTGTAAATTTCATTACCTCAAGCTTCTTACGTTTACTCGGGATCCGATCTGTTAAAGCCGATGATGCTTTGAGCCAAGAAGAACTGCGTACAGTTGTGAATGAGGCGGGCGCCTTAATCCCTCGGCGTCACCAAGAGATGTTATTGTCGATTATGGATCTAGAAAACGTCACTGTAGATGACATCATGATCCCGCGTTCAGACTTATACGCTATCAACATTAATGATGATTTTAAGAGCATTAACAAACAAGTTATTCAAAGCCCGCACACCCGTGTTTTACTCTATCGAGACACCGTTGATGATGCCGTTGGTTTTGTGCATTTACGCGATGCACTTCGTCTGCAATCTAAGGGACAATTTAGTAAATCATCATTACTTCGAGCAGTAAAGGAGCTGTATTTCATTCCTGAAGCCACACCTCTTAACGTGCAATTGTCTAATTTTCAGCACAATAAAGAACGTATTGGCCTTGTGGTCGACGAATACGGCGATATTCAGGGCTTAGTGACATTGGAAGATATTTTAGAAGAGATTGTAGGAGACTTTACCACCTCAATGGTGACCACCGCGAGTGAGGATATCACCCAACAGCAAGATGGTAGTTATCTGATTGAAGCGAGTATCAACATCCGCGACTTAAACAAAGAGATGGCTTGGCACTTTCCGATTGATGGACCTAAAACCATTAACGGCCTAGTCCTTGAATATCTCGAAGAGATCCCTGAACCAAACACATCAATGCGTTTGTACGGTTACCCGCTAGAGGTCATTGATGTTGCAGACAACATGATAAAAACAGTCAGAGTGTTGCCGCAGCATTATCAGTCACCTAAAAAAGATAAATAATCGTTTATCCTGATTGACATAAAAAAGGCGCTGTTAGCGCCTTTTTTATGGGTGAGCGACTCAATCAAACAAGTTAATTAAGTCGTTTTTTTAGCTGCTTCTATCGCTCTACGTTTATCTCTGGCCATAGGCGTAATCTCTGCTAACAAGCTCTTTTCCATACCCAGCATAAAATAAATCTCTGCCATTAAGAAAAAAGGTCCAATGAGCAATTGATTAAGATCATCTACAAATGCAGGTTTGGCTTTTTCATAGTGGTGGCCAATAAACTGAATGACCCAGCCAACAAAAAATACAGCAACAGCAATCCAAAATGCACCAGGCATTTGCGCCACCAGACTTGAAGTGTAAAGCACTGGAATAATAAACAGGGCTAAGCCAATCGCTAATCTAAAGTGCAAAAACACGTAATAGATGAGTACCCCAACAGCAAAAATAGTCGCAACATTAAAGCTGATCACCGGGTAATTAAACACCGCAAAGTTTAGCGGGATCAAATTGAGTAATAAAAACAATGACCAGATAATCAGTGGGATCCCAATAAAGTGGGTCTTAATGTTTTTCGGGTTTAAATGCACACTCTTATAGGTCGATAACTGCTCTTCGGCGGATTTCATCTGTTCTTCTCCATATAGGCTTGCCAGTATAAAAACTTGGCTGAACCTTAGTTTCTAACGTAACGATTGTATTTGGTTCAACTTGTTACGAGTCTCGCAAATATCGCGATAACCTCTTCTCAGGCTCAGTCCCGTTAACCGCCAACAAATTTAACCAAATATTAACCTAATGGATCTTGTCACATTTTAATAGCGTAAAAGTTCAAAAGAGCTTTTTATGGTTGGCTGACTCTCCAATAAAGCAGCTTATGCTAAGTCGCCGCCCTCAGCAGAGGATAGAGTTCATCTAGCAGCTAGTCCGTCGTTGAATAGGTCACCCATTTAGCAGAGTCATCATCATAGTAGCTTTCCTGTGTGACCTTACCTTTGCCATCAAGCTTTTTAATCACCACCGCCAGGCCATTCTCATCATAGATTTTAATCTGTTTATCTGTCACCACACCGTTGACATAGGTACGCTTGAATATTAACTGACCATTACAGTGATATTTAGCAAACTCGCCATCTTCTAAGCCCATATTGTAATGCTCGCGAGAATCAACCCGACCATTTTCACCACAAAAGGTTAACTGCACCCCATGGCGAGTACTTAACGGGTTATAACCATAATGCTCCTCTGAGCGCCGCTTGCCATCTGAGCCATAGGTTTCTAATATCCCGCTGTTACTTGCTCTGTCGTAGTTAAATTTACTTCTTAAACGGCCACTACTATAGTAAGTTTTCTCATTAAGTTTTTTATAATCTGCATAAATGAATTCACTATTACTCTCAAGCTCGCCGCTTGCATAATAGTCCTTGTGACGCTGGCGCTTTTCACCATCAACAAAATAATACAGGCGCCATTCTCGGCCTTTTTCATAACTGATACTCTCGACTTCTTTGTCGCCTTCAAATCGCTTATAGCTGAGGATTACGCCCTGCTCATTATAAAGCCAGTGCTCAGTTTTTGCGCCTGCTTGGTAAAGCCTCACCCATTGCGGTTTTCCTGTAGTCGAAAAGTGGTAACTAATCTGTTTTCCATCTAACTTACCTGCCTTATACCAAGCGGTTTCATTGAGTTGGTTGTTTAACGTCGAGAAGCTATAGCCGTGCTCGAGTCCATCTTGATACTGAGTCACTCTATAAAACGCCTTGCCATAAGCATAATTAGTTGCAATGCCAGTAAACAGCTTGCCTCGATAAGACTCAGGGCAATCACTTTGATATTGCGCGCTGCAGCGAGTTTGCTCTAAATCGTCCTCACTAACCGGAAGCTGTATATCATTGCCGCATGCCGATAGTAACCACACACTTATCAGCAGCATTAATAGGGACGTTATTCGCTTTAATCTTTGGGTATACAGCATAATCATTACTCAATGTGGTTAGAGGTATTTGGCTGGCAAGCCTAATACACAAAATAAAACACGTTGATAAAACATCAACTTAAACAGCTGCACAATACACAGAGTTAACTGAGTTCTCAAACTGCCTTGGCAATTACGCTGACTTTATTGGCAGTTTCGCAACTCAAATCACTATATTCTGTCAAAGTTAGCCAAAACACCCATCCTCAGGCCGCTCCAAGGCAATGATTAACGCTAGTTAATTTCACTTCCACAATTAAAAGCGTATAGTTTTTAAGTACTCCAATCAGTTCCGCTACACTCTTTATTATGGAACTATCTTATTATAGAACCATCACAGCAAACCATATCTGATGAGGAAAACTCAATGACACAGCTCTGTTCACTCGCACAATCAGGCGTTTTATCTAATCCAACATCTCATGTGGAATACCTCACTTTCTGCCTAAAAGATCACTCAGACCTTGCAAAGCAAATAGGCGATGGTATCGCTGCGATAAATGGCATTGAGAAGTCGATTAATCAAAAAGACTTAACTGCAGGGTTAAACATATCCATTGGTTTTTCCGCAAATGCTTGGCCACAACTATTTCCAGATCAACCTATGCCTGCAGAGCTACATCAGTTTCCAGCCATGAGTAACGGCGAACGGCAGTTCCCCTCAACCTCTGGTGATATTTTTGTGATGATTAAGTCAGAGCGAATCGACTTGAACTTTCAGGCAGCGAAATACATCCGCAATGGTTTTGAGGACATTGCAACACTGAGCGAAGATATTCAAGGTTATAAGTATCTAGATAATCGCGACATGATTGACTTTGTTGATGGCACAGAAAACCCTACGGGTAATGAGCGCGTAGAGTCAGTATTAGTTGCTGCTGACATTGCATTGCACCAAGGCGGCAGTTACTTGCACGTACAGCGCTATATTGACCGCCAAGCAGATTGGGATAAGCAGTCAACAGAATACCAAGAACAGGTTGTTGGCCGTACCAAGATGGATAACGTTGAGCTAAGTGATGAAGCAAAGCCTGCTTGGGCGCATAATGCTAAGAGTAAAGTTGAGATTGATGGTGAAGAAATTAAAATGCTTAGACAAAACCGTCCATACGGCAATGCGATGGAGCACGGTACTATGTTTGTTGGCTTTGCCGCCACACCGTCTATTATTGAAACCTCTCTAAGCCAGATGATCCATGCCGACGAGAATGGCCACTATGACCGCCTACTCGACTTTGTAGAAGCCAAAACAGGGTGTTTATTCTTTATGCCATCTAAGGCTTTTTTAGATCAATTTGACGACGAATAAATACTTCACTACTCACCCTGACGTTACGTTGAACGTTAGGGTGAGTTGATTCTTTTTATCACCGTTTTTAAACAAGCCGCTTGAGTCTTAATCAATAAAAGCGTTACTATCCGCGCCCAAACTTTTCCTTTAGCAATTTATTGATTGAGAAAGATGAACTTCTCCTCACCTTTACTGACTATTAAGCCTATCAGCAGTGACAACCTGCCAGTATTACTTACACTACAACTCAAAAGCAATCAATTGGGGTTTATAGAGTCCATTCCTCACTGCCTACAAGAGGCTAAAGAAGACTCTCGTTATACTCCCGTTGCGCTGTGTTGTGATCAACAAGTGGTAGGATTTGCTATGTATGGCTTGTTTCATGAGTCCAAAATGCAGCGAGTCTGGTTCGATCGATTTCTAATCGCTCAAGACTACCAAGGTCGAGGTTTAGGCGAAGCCTTTGCTCAATTGCTGTTAGCGTTTCTATTTAGCCACTTTCAATGCCAGCAAATTTTCTTAAGCGTTTACCCTAATAACCATGGGGCTATCGCTTTATATCGTAAGCTAGGTTTCGAGTTTACCGGCGAGCAGGACATCAATGGTGAGCATGTAATGCTTCTAAATTCATTACAAACTCAAGATCAAGATTCTAAGATCACCGTGGCAGTAGCATAGTGCACCTCATCAGCGATAGAGATGTGTGCATGCTTGCCACCCAATAAAGCTAACCTTTGTGCAGCTCCGTCACTAAAAGCGATAAGTGGTGCGCCATTTTCATTATTGCTGATCTCAATATGCTGAAACGACACCCCGCGGCCAATGCCGGTGCCAAGCGCCTTAGCTGCAGCTTCTTTAGCGGCAAAACGCTTAGCCAGATATCGCCCAGGATGGGATGATGCAATAAAGAGCGTAAACTCGGCTTCCGTTAACACTCGCTTGGCCAAACGACAAGTTAATAACGCGGCATCGCCAGCAGCAGGAATACGCTCCTCAATCCGAGCAATCTCCACAATATCAGTGCCTAAACCTACAATCATAACCTTTACCTATTTAAACGGAGCCAATCTTTTCAGAGCGAATAGCGCTTCTGAATAAACAAAAGCCGAGAACGCATGTCTCGGCTTTAATAAACAGTATTGGACTGCAGCTTATTCGCCGCGACGTCCTTCAAGCATAAGTTGCTTCATATCACGTACGGCTGTAGCTAAACCATCAATGGCTGCACGAGCAATAATCGCGTGACCAATATTTAGTTCGTAGAGCTCAGGGATTGCCGCAATCGCTTTTACATTATGATAATGTAAGCCGTGGCCAGCATTAACAACCAAGCCCTTTCCATGAGCATACGTCGCCATTTCGGTAATACGTTGTAGCTCAGCCGCTTGCTCTATATCGTTTTTGGCATCGGCGTAACAACCGGTGTGAATTTCAATCACAGGTGCGCCTACCGTAACAGCGGCATCAATTTGAGTTTTATCAGCATCAATAAACAAAGATACTTTAATCCCCTCTTGAGTCAGTCGCGCTACCGCAGCTGCAATTTTATCTTGCTGGCCTGCAACATCAAGCCCGCCTTCGGTAGTTAACTCTTCACGTTTTTCCGGTACTAAACACACATAAGCAGGCTTAATATCGCAGGCGATATCGAGCATCTCTTGTGTCACCGCCATCTCAAAATTCATACGCGTCTTTAAGGTTTTCGCCAATGTATAAACATCGCGGTCGATGATATGACGACGATCTTCACGCAGGTGAATAGTGATACCTTCTGCGCCAGCATGTTCAGCGACGGCTGCAGCATGAACTGGATCTGGATAGTTTGTACCGCGTGCTTGACGTAAAGTCGCAATATGATCGATGTTAACGCCCAATAAGATCCGGCCCATGATTGTTCCTTAAATAATAAGCTGAAATGAAAGCAGATATTGTACTAATAGGGTGACGGTTTAGCCAGTCCATGGGTAAGAACGGTATTGAATTTATCTTATCTTGTTCTCAGTCTAATTTTATTCTAAGTCTTGTCTTGCTTAATAAACAAGCTTCTCGAGTACAGTGGTTTATCGCCAAGTATTGGCGCGAGCAACTGCCGCATCAATTTTTTTGCCTCGCCATAGTGCTCAGCCGTTAATGTCTGCTGATTTAACGCCACTAACATTTCACCGGTAAAAAACTTATGCTGATTAAACGCTGTGGCAATCACAGGTGTAAAACCATGCGCCTGCTCTAATCGATAAAAGCCACTGGCAGTGATTGGCGCATCACTGGGATCGAAATCCAGTGATGGCATAGTGCCGAGTTCTTTTAAGAGTGCATGTTCGAAATACCGAAGCAAACTTTGATCAAATCGAGTCGCCATACCGATTAAGGTGCGATGGTAATCATAAAACAAGTTCTCAGCGTTATGCTGCCCGCTTAAGCAACGGATCAGTAGTTCATTTAGATACAGCCCCGAATATAGACAATCACCCGTTAGTGGCACAGCCGGGCTTGCAGCTTCTACTTGCTTTAAGTTCTTAAGTTCTGACTTTCCTTGTAACTGAAAAATCAACGGTTGAAAAGGCTGCAAAATACTGCGAATCGAGTTCTTAGCACTACCGAGTCGCGCCACAGCATCGACACGGCCTTTACCGTCAACCAGTAAGTTAACGATGACGCTGGAGTCACGAAAATGTCTGCTGTGAAGAACGTAGCCACGCTCCATGATTATCTCATTCCAATAAGTGAATAAACCAAGACAGTTACTAACATCATAAAGCCAAACCTTGTCGTGACCAAAACTAGTTAACTAGAAAGCTGCGCGATTAAACTGACAGAGCAGAATATAAAAATGCCTCTTCTTATTGCTAAAAAGAGGCACTTTCTCAAATCTAAGTATCGATATAAAGACTGAAAATTCAGCCCCGATCGTAAACTTACGCTTTACTCGTCGCCGTAACCTAAGCTACGCAGTGCACGCTCGTCATCAGCCCAACCAGATTTGACTTTCACCCACATCTCTAAGAAAACCTTGTTATCGAACAAGACTTCCATATCAACACGTGCTGCAGAGCTGATCTTCTTGATACGCTCACCTTTGTTACCGATGACCATGCGCTTTTGCGTTTCACGCTCAACAAGTACCAAGGCATTAATCTGATAGACACCGTTTTCCATCATCTTAAACTGCTCGATTTCTACCGTACAA
Source organism: Shewanella sp. 0m-8 (assembly GCF_052977265.1). NCBI lineage: Bacteria > Pseudomonadati > Pseudomonadota > Gammaproteobacteria > Alteromonadales > Shewanellaceae > Shewanella > Shewanella sp. 0m-8. Next base: position 34,143 of record NZ_JBRIMB010000008.1, read on the forward strand.
TCATATGGCAGCTCATCACCTAAGAAGCGCATTAACTTCTCACGAACAATTTCAGATGCCATAAACTTTTGCGAACGGTCAGTCACATAATCTTCAGGGAAGTAATGTGCCGATTCTGGCAGTGATGCCACAGACATATCGAGAATACGCTGTACGTTAGTGCCCTGCGTTGCAGAGATCGGCAAGATCTCATCAAAAGGAAACTTCTTCGATAATTCTTCAAGATATGGGAATAACGCTTCTTTATCTTTAATATTATCGACTTTGTTGATTGCTAGAATCGTTTTACGGCCATCATCACGGCTCTGAAGCTTACGCAGCACCATTTCATCATCTGGCGTCCAGTTCATACCGTCAACAACAAATACCACTAGAGCGACTTCTGCCAGTGAACTTGCCGCAGCGCGGTTCATCAAACGGTTAATCGCACGCTTCTCTTCCATATGAAGACCCGGCGTATCAATAAACACCACCTGACGCGGACCATCGGTATGAATACCCATGATACGGTGACGAGTTGTTTGTGGCTTCTTAGAGGTAATACTGATCTTCTGGCCCAACAACTTGTTGAGTAGCGTTGACTTACCCACGTTTGGACGACCAACGATAGCGACCATGCCACAATAAGTCACAGCATACTTAACTGCTGATGACGGATTGTTCATATTAGCCAGTAATTCGTCTAAGCTTGGCTCGTGGCTTTCAGGTAAATCTTTGTTGTCACTCATTTCTTCATTAACTCCAACACTTGAGCAGCAGCACTTTGTTCGGCTTTTCTGCGTGAACTGGCTACTCCAACAGCAACTTGGCTCAAGTCTTCAACAATACATTCAACGGTGAAAGTCTGCTCATGAGCATCACCTTCAGTATGGACCACTTTATACACGGGCAGTGGTTTTCTAAACTTCTGCAAATGCTCTTGCAACAAAGTTTTGGGATCTTTTTGGTTTACAGGCTCAATCACCATTAAACGTGATTCATACCACTTAAGCACTAATGAGCGACACTTCTCAATTTCTGAATCAAGATAAATCGCGCCAATAATGGCCTCCACCGCATCAGCAAGAATAGACTCACGTCTAAATCCGCCACTTTTAAGCTCACCAGGTCCAAGCTTGAGGTAATCGCCAAGCTTAAACTCTATCGCAATTTCGGCCAGCATCTTACCGCAAACCAGTGTGGCACGCATACGGCTCAAGTCGCCCTCTGTCGCTGTTGGAAATTGATGATATAAAGCATCAGAAATGACGATTGAAAGAATTGAGTCCCCTAAGAACTCTAATCTCTCGTTATGCTTATTAGACGCACTACGATGCGTTAACGCCTGGTCTAATAATGCTTTTTCGTTGAACTCATACCCTAAGGTACGGCACAAACGTGGAATATTTTTAATCGGTTCCATATTACTCAATTCCGCCTACACGGTTAAAGCGAACCCCAGTTGGGATCCAGGTCGGCAAAAAGTCCGCTGGTGCTCTGTCAAATTCAAAGCTTATCCAAATAGCGACAGCTTTACCCACTAAGTTCTGTTCAGGAACAAAGCCCCAAAAACGGCTATCCGTACTATTGTCGCGGTTATCACCCATTACAAAGTATTGGCCTTCTGGCACCACAAACTCTGTTAATGGCACGTTTTGCTGACGGAAGTAATGGCTAATTCTATCGGGTATAGATGGGTTGATAAGAATGTCATGACTAATATCACCCAACTGCTCTTTGTAACGAATTAACGGTGTACCATTTTGAGAAAACTCGCCACGATTTACCAAGGCTCTATCAACCATCTTAAGCTCAGGACAAGGACTTTGCCCCTCTGCACACGCTGGCTGGATATAAAGCTCTTTATTTCTGTAAATGATACGGTCCCCCGGCAAACCAATAATACGTTTGATGTAATCGATTTGTGGATTCACCGGATATTTAAATACTGCAACATCACCGCGCTCAGGCTTGCCAGTTTCTTTTAGCGTTGTACGCCATACAGGATCTTTAATCCCGTAACTAAACTTCTCAACCAAGATAAAATCACCAACCAGTAGAGTTGGCATCATAGAGCCCGATGGGATCTGAAAGGGTTCGTATATAAAAGAGCGTAAGATCAATACAAACGCGATAACAGGGAAGATAGACTTCGATGTTTCAACTAGTGTAGATTCGCGCATGATCTTATCAACACTTTCTTCACTCAAGTCAGCTTGTGCAGCTTGAGCCATTGCCAACTTTTCACGGCGCTTGGGCGCAAAAAATAGGGCATCAGCCATCCACACTAAGCCACTGCTTAATGTCACTAACACCAATATAAGAGAAAAATAGGCTGCCATTATTAATTAACTCCTGCCGAACATAGTCAGTTTTATGGCAAAAATGCCATTGTCATTAAGGTTATACGCCAGTAATGAAAGCGCCGCAAATTGCGGCGCTCAGTCTAGCGATATATTAACAATTCTTAACGAATTACTTTAATCGTTAAGCTTCAGTACCGCTAAGAATGCCTCTTGTGGCACTTCAACGTTACCAACTTGCTTCATACGCTTCTTACCTTCTTTCTGCTTGTTCAGTAGTTTCTTCTTACGAGATACGTCACCACCGTAACATTTAGCCGTTACATCTTTACGCATAGCTTTAATCGATGAACGAGCGATGATCTGGCTACCAACAGCCGCTTGAACCGCAATATCAAACATCTGACGAGGAATAAGCTCTTTCATCTTATTCACAAGGGCGAGACCCTTAGAGCGGATCAATCCTTTATGAATGATCATCGCTAACGCATCGACTCTGTCACCGTTAATCAAGATATCTAGACGTACCATGTCAGCAGGCTCAAAGCGGATAAAGTTATACTCAAGCGATGCGTAGCCACGACTGGTTGATTTTAGACGGTCAAAGAAGTCCATTACCACTTCAGCCATTGGCAATTCGTAGGTCAAAGCCACTTGGTTACCGTGGTAAACCAGGTTAGTTTGTACGCCACGTTTTTCAATACATAAGGTAATAACGTTACCTAAATACTCTTTAGGTACCAGAATGTTAGTTTCAACAATCGGCTCACGCATTTCGGCGATGTTATTTATCGCTGGCAGATCAGATGGGTTATCGACATAAATAGTCTCACCATTGGTCTGAACAATTTCATACACTACTGTTGGTGCTGTAGTGATAAGCTCTAGGTTATATTCACGCTCTAGACGCTCTTGAATGATCTCCATATGGAGCAGACCCAAGAAGCCAATACGGAAACCAAAACCTAGTGCAGATGAGGTTTCTGGCTCGAAAAATAGAGATGCATCATTAAGGCTTAACTTGTTCAGCGCGTCACGGAAGTTCTCGTAATCGTCGGTAGAGATAGGGAACAAACCAGCATAAACTTGCGGTTTAACCTTTTTAAATCCCGCTAGTGCTGTTTCTGCGCCGTGCTTAGAGTGAGTCAAGGTATCACCAACGGGGGCACCATGGATCTCTTTAATACCTGCGATAACGAAACCTACTTCACCGGTTTTTAGCTCAGTAGTATCAGTTTGCTTAGGTGTAAAAATACCGACACGATCAGCATTATAGTTCTGCCCTGTAGACATCACTTTAAACTTATCGCCCTTCTTTAATACGCCATTTTTAATACGTACTAAAGACACGACGCCTAAGTAACTATCAAACCAAGAGTCGATAATCAGCGCCTGAAGTGGTCCTTCTGGATCGCCTTGTGGTGGTGGGATCTGCGCCACAATCACTTCTAGAACGTCTTTAATGCCGATACCGGTTTTAGCAGAGCAACGCACAGCGTCTGTCGCTTCAATACCGACGATATCTTCAATTTCTTCAGCGACACGGTCTGGATCAGCCTGCGGTAGATCGATCTTGTTCAGAACAGGAACTACGTCCATATCCATCTCAAGAGCGGTATAACAGTTTGCTAGGGTTTGTGCCTCAACGCCTTGACCCGCGTCAACCACTAATAATGCGCCTTCACATGCTGCAAGCGAACGTGATACTTCATACGAGAAGTCAACGTGGCCTGGTGTATCAATGAAGTTTAACTGGTAAGTTTCACCATCATTGGCTAAATAATCCAAAGTGACACTTTGGGCTTTGATGGTAATGCCGCGCTCACGCTCAATGTCCATCGAGTCGAGAACCTGTGACGCCATTTCACGATCAGTTAAGCCACCGCATTCTTGAATAAGGCGATCTGAGAGTGTTGATTTGCCGTGGTCAATATGGGCAATAATTGAAAAGTTTCTAATATGCTTCATTATGCTGGGATGACTTAACTCGAAGTTGATAAAAATTTTAAAGTGCAGAATTGTACCCGATCGCAGCTTTAATACCAATTTTTATAGTGTGATTACTGAGGAAAATAACTAATGGACTGTAATATGGTGTAGTTAATTAGTTATCTCGATTGGCTTGCCTAAGGACTTGATGATAACAGGCTGCGCCTGTGCTTCTAATCTCTTGGCCGCTTTTTTGCCGATGGCCCAGAAACAGAAGCTACCGCCTAGCGCTCCCGATATCGATAACAGATCGGAAGCACCGCCCAATAATGAGCCGATTTGGTTTGCGCCAAAGGCACCAATAAATAAACCGATTAGCGGTAAAATATAGACTAGCGTTGCCGCTTTTAAGATCACACTTTCTGGTAAACCCAGTTTTAAGCGCTCACCTTTAATAAACTGCTTATCACTTTGAATTGAAAAGCGTTGTACTTTAGGAGCAAAAGCTTTTGACACAGCAGAAGTGCCACAGGAATCGCCACTCTCGCAGTGATTACAGGCACTTTTCATTTCAACTTCTACAACGACCCAACCAGAGTTGCCATTGGCGACAACTCTAGCGACTTCTTCCATCATGATAACACCTTCATTATTGCAACATGATGCTTTTAGCAATTCGGCTTAACGTTTCAGCGGGGACTTTACCGACAGCGACCACCTCAGCATTACCGACTCGCTCGGTAGCTAGAGATAGGCCATTACGGGTAACTAACTCTTCAGGTAGTGGTGCTTCACCGGCCTTAGCCACATAAACAGATATATTGGCTAATCCATCACTAATGGCAATGTATTCTACCGCTTCTTTGCTACCGATTAACCTATGCTGATCTTTGACTAACACTTTAAAACCTGCAGGTAGCCAACTAAATTGCCAATTCTCACCACCCTCTCGGTCTGATTGAGACATTACGGCTGGCCACTCTTGCTTATAGGCTTCTTTTAAAATTGCAGGGACTTCATCAAGCACTAGCAACTCAACAACTAACAGCTGCTCCAGTAGTTGTTTGTCGCCGCTTATCATATCGAAACGCAGCGGCAAATAGGTATCCATATCTAACCAGATCTGGTATCCATAGCGATTGTTATCGTTAGGGATAATGCGCACAAGTTGTCCTGGCCGACCCGCTATTCGGCTTCGTCCGCCTAAGACAAATTGATAACCGGCTTCAAGCTTAGAGACGTCGTCGGCAAACGCGCTAGGTATAACCCCTTGAATTCGAGATGCATACACGCTGTAAGCAGGTTGGTCATGCTCGATAAAAGTGACAGTATTTCCCACTCGCACAGCATTTTTAGGCGGTCCGTTTAGATGCTCTAAAAAAGCCACTTCTTCGTCATTAACTTTACCGTGTACATAAACCAGCGGGCGGATATGATCAGCTTGAAGTTGGATAAGAGATATTTTAAATTCTTGTTCTCGCAGGGCTTGGCTCATATTTTCTAGCCAAGCTTTGGCGGGCATATCTTCCCGCGCCATCGCGGGAAAACTCATGGCTAAAATAGCCAATAGGATTAGACGCAAGCTAACTCCTCATTATTGAGCAACAGGTGTGGTATCGACCTCACTATTGTCGTCGATATTCACTCCATTATTCAATCTTTGTTGCAACATATGATCTTGGATATAGGCATTAATACGGCGACGCTGGTCGACAACCTGATCATTAGTATAACTTTGGTTCTGCTGTACGGCACCAGTTTGTAGGCTAACTGGAGATGCACTACCAATTAATGGGCGCGTATTAAGCACAGGCAACGGAGAGTTGTCCATTAATGTATCTTGGTTATAGTTTTGCACACCGACAACCGCAACCATAGCAACAGTAGCAGCAATAGCGTATTGGCCAAATTGCTTAAACAGTGGAATAACTTTACCACTCGATGTGCTTGTTGACGCCTTAGCTGCAATAGTTGGCTGAGGCGCAACAATTGCAGGCTCTTCATCAATAGCAGCCATAATGCTAGCGCTAAGATCCAAAGACATCGTCTTTGGCAGCTCACCACGCATCGCATCACCAATCATATGATAATCACGCCACTGCTCATGTGAATCTGCGTCAGCCGCTAATTCAGCTAACGTGTGCTCATCAATTTCACCATCGACAGCAGCAGATACCCATTCCTGACCTAATTTATCCATTATTCACCTATCTTTATTTAAGATGCTAACGTTCTAGCAACGGCTTAAGCTTTTTATCGATTGCTTCTCGTGCTCTGAAGATCCGCGATCTCACAGTGCCTACAGGGCAATCCATAACATTGGCTATCTCTTCGTAACTCATACCATCAAGTTCTCTGAGTGAAATAGCCATCTTCAATTCTTCTGGTAATGTGTCTAAGGTATCAAAAACAACCTTTTGAATTTCTTCTGACAATACGAGACGTTCTGGGGAGGCAAACTCCTTTAACGCATCACTGCCATCATAATATTCAGCTTCTTCAGCATCGACATCATTCGCTGGGGCGCGACGCCCTTGAGCGACCAGATGATTTTTCGCAGTATTAACTGCGATGCGGTACAACCAAGTATAAAACGCACTTTCACCACGAAAATTTGGTAGTGCACGGTAAGCTTTAATAAAAGCTTCCTGCGAAACATCTGCAACGTCGGCCTGATTTCGTACATAACGAGATATCAGATTGGCGACCTTGTTTTGATATTTTTGTACCAAAAGGTTAAAAGCGTTTTTGTCTCCACGCTGTACGCGCTCAACTAACTGTTGATCACTTATTTGTCCACTCATCCGAGCCGACTACTCCTAAATCTAATACTGATTTCTCAGCCGCTCGAATCATATTCACTTATGTAGACTAGCGCGTTTCAAAAAAGTTCTAAAAAATTTTGCAAAGATGTGATTTTCTTTTATGGAAGCAATGATTTTTTATATGCGACCTATGAAAGTATCCATATTCAGCGCCATGGTTTAACATAGTCGGACTCCCAGATAACTCTATGATACCTGATGAAACAAGTAGTTGAACACCAATCTGACGTTTTGGTTATCGGCAGTGGTGCTGCCGGTCTCACTTTAGCTTTGCATCTTGCTGAAAAATCAAAAGTTATTTTGCTTTCCAAAGGTCCACTTAGCGAAGGCTCTACCTATTATGCCCAAGGTGGTATCGCTTCAGTCTTTGATGAAGACGACACCATTGAGTCTCATGTTGCCGACACGCTCGTTGCCGGAGCAGGGCTTTGCGACGAGCCTGTCGTGAAATTTACAGCTGAAAATGCCAAAGCTGCAATGCAGTGGTTAATTAACTGCGGCGTCGCATTCGATAAAGAAGAAGTTCCTGCAGGCAGTACAGCTGAAGCGCCTTATCACTTGACTCGTGAAGGTGGCCATAGTCACCGACGCATTCTACATGCCGCCGATGCCACAGGCAAAGAGGTCCAAGTCACCCTGCAAGACCAGGCACGTAATCACCCGAATATTCGAGTGCTCGAACGTTATAATGCCATTGATTTAATTACCACCCGAAAATTAAGTCGCCCAGGAAATCGCGTGCAAGGTGCCTATATTTGGAACCGAGATGAAGAGCATGTTGAAACCGTTAAGGCACGATTTGTCGCGCTAGCAACTGGTGGCAGCTCTAAGGTTTACCAGTATACATCGAACCCTGATATCGCTTCAGGTGACGGCATTGCCATGGCATGGCGCTCAGGTTGTCGTGTCGCCAATATGGAATTTAACCAATTTCATCCAACTTGCCTCTATCATGCTGATGCGAGAAATTTCTTATTGACCGAAGCGCTGCGCGGCGAAGGCGCGTTTCTACGTCGCCCTGATGGCACCCGCTTTATGCCAGAATTTGATGAGCGCGCAGAGCTTGCACCGCGTGATATTGTTGCCCGTGCAATCGACTACGAGATGAAACGCTTAGGTTCAGATTGCGTTTATCTTGACATTACCCACAAGCCTGCTGATTTTATTATTAAGCACTTCCCAACTATCTATAAGCGCTGTTTAGAACTCGGTATCGATATCACCAAAGAGCCGATCCCTGTTGTACCTGCTGCGCATTATACCTGTGGCGGGGTAATGACAGACCTACATGGACAAACTGACCTTAATGGTTTGTACGCGATTGGCGAGGTCGCTTACACAGGACTTCACGGTGCTAACCGTCTGGCCAGCAACTCACTACTTGAGTGTTTGGTATTTGCTAGGGCCGCAGCAGAGGATATTGAAAGTCAGCTAGGTAAGATCCCGATGCCGGGCACTTTACCCGCTTGGGATGAAAGCCAAGTGTCTAATTCTGATGAAGAAGTGGTTATTGCCCATAACTGGCACGAGTTACGCTTATTTATGTGGGATTATGTCGGCATTGTTCGTTCTGATAAACGACTTGAGCGCGCATTACGCCGCTGTGTCATGTTGCAACAGGAAATTCAAGAGTATTACAGCAACTTTAGAGTCAGTAATAACTTGTTAGAGCTGCGTAACCTGGTCCAAGTTGCAGAGCTTATTATTCGCTGCGCTATGGAGCGTAAAGAAAGCCGAGGCTTGCATTACAACATAGATCATCCAAACAAGGATGCATCACCAAAACCAACGATTCTACAGCCCGATTAGCCCCAGTCGTTAACCCTTGCAGTCTATGTAATGCTAATAAAGCATTGCCGTTAACTATAGCGGTTAGCCTTTCACCTCTGACTGGCTAACTGAAGCAGACGACACAGATGTCGATAGTTTGTGTCGTCTAGCATATCCGCCCACACCACTAATCTTGTACTTCGCTTCGCGAAACTAATATCAAACATCACCGCAAAAGGCGTAATAACAGGTTTGCCTTTTACTACGAAACCTATGTTCCCCTCAAGTTTACCACCGCCGTCGGCTCTAAGAACAAAGCGACAACGCCACGTTTTTAAGCGCCATATCTGCCATATAAAGAAAATACAACATGCAATAAACAGCAATGCTTTGAGTAAGATATAAGAGATGTTTTCAGCGTAAGGCCAAATAAGAAAAGAGCTTAGACAAATAAGAGCAATAACGGCCAACGAGAGACGTTGACCGAAAGAGGTTCGAACATCAAAACTATGCTGCTGGACGTCCACGAACCCTAATAATCATTTCTGCAAACTCAGGATCATTGCACACTTCGTGGCCCATAAACCAAGCGAACAGCTCAGGATCTTCGCATTCGAGTAGTCTGACAAAAGTGTCTTTATCTTTGACCGACATAGCTTCATATTGCTGTTCAACAAAAGGTTGAAACAATACATCTAGCTCAAGCATACCTCTGCGGCACGCCCACTTAACTCTCGGTAATTTCATAGGTTCTTGGCTTGAATCAGACAAAGTAAAACTCCAATCTTTGATAGTGCCGCTAGTGTAACAGTTGCTTATAACGCTTGCCTAGCCTTAGTGTCGTAACTCAATAAACGTTTTACTTTTAGAGCCTTGCAGCTAGGCCATAACGTGAAAAAACCGTCCAATATAGCGTTAAACACTAGCCAATATTAATACCTTATAACTGCTGTACGGTCAGGTCATTACCTGCAAATAGATCGCTAAAGTCAGTCTCTAAAAGCCGCTTAACCGCTGGATGCTGGATCATTCTTTCTGCAAACATCACATGGTAAACCTCTTTAATTTCAGATGTTTCACCTAGCAGCGTCATACCGTGAGCTAATATATCTTGCTTATAAATTGACGGTGCTACAAATATTCCCTGCTTGAAAAAACCAAATGATTTCATCATGGCGGCATCATCAAATTCACCGAGAATACTCACATTAAGTGCTTTCTCGTCAAACCAACGCACTAATTGCTGCCCAAGAGAACTCCGTCTACCTGGGATCAATAACTTGCCTTGCTCTAAACATTGCGGAAAAGGCTTAGAGTAAGTTTCAGCGGAAAAAAATGCCACACCAGACTCACCTAGCTGCTTAGAGAAAATCTCAGGGTATTTAAGGCTTTCACCCGCACAATCCGATAGGATCATATCTAGTTTATGTTCGCGTAATCGTGCCATCAAGTCTTCGTGAGTCGACTCATAACACGCTAAATGCATTGAACCATCGCTGGGTACTACAGACAATAAGACTCGGCTGGTCAATGCTTTTGACAGCGCTGCAGCAATACCGACCTCAAACAAGATGTTCTCATCTTTTTGGTAGTTCAGCAGATCGAGCATCTCATAGCTTAAGCTAAACATTTTATCGGCATAACGAAATACCAACTCACCTAACTCTGTCGGCTCTAATGACCGTCCCACTCGCTTGAACAAGCTGCCATTAAGGCTAGCTTCCAATACACGTATTTGACCAGTAACCGTCTGCGGAGTTAAGCATAATGCCTCTGCAGCCTTAGCAACCGAGCCCTTTTTCTGGATCATCCAGAAGTAGTAAAGGTGATTGTAGTTTAGATTTGCCATGATTAACGCCACAGTATTGAAAATAAAAAAAGAGGCAACTTATTCAGTTGCCTCGTTAATTGACTGTGACTTATTTAAGACGCTGACAGTCCAATAAGCCTGACATAACACTCGTCAAATCATCAGTACGTTTTATTTCACCGCTTGAGAATGCTTCAGCTAATCCAGCAACAAGCGCATCACGGTCTGGGAGGTTATCCTCACAAAAGGTACGGTTAGCTTCCTGATAACGCTTACCACCTCGGTATTTAAGCGCGCGAGACTCGTAGCCATCACTTTCTAATCGTTTACCCACTGCCGCCCCTTTATACATCAAGGCTCCATCAACGACACCTTCAAGGTAGTTATGACAAACAACACTATTGATATCTTGATTACACACTTCAACCTGTGTTGCCGATGCCATTGAAGTAAAACCCAGACCAACGACTAATGCTAATAACCTTAATCTCATACTTTCTCTCCTTTTTCAGGTAGCACCTTAGATAACCAGAAATAACCTATGGTTGCAGATGCTAGTGATCCCAATAAAATCCCAAGTCTTGCATAGTCTCCGTACATTTGGCCCTCGCCAGTAAATGCAAGTGACGAGATAAACATAGACATAGTAAAACCAATACCACACATAACAGCTACAGGAGTAATATGTCTCCATCCCATGCCATCTGGTAATACTGCCAGTTTAAGTTTTACTGCTATGAAACTAAATAGCATGATACCTAATGGTTTACCGATCAGTAGTCCAAGTGCAATACCTAACGGAACAGGCGATAGTAACGAGCTCAAGCTCATGCCGCTTAAATCTACACCCGCATTTGCGAAGGCAAATATCGGCAAGATCATGAAGGTGCTCCATGGGTGCAACCCGTGCTCTAAACTCTCTGAAGGTGACGAACCATCTTTTGCACGAAGCGGAATACAGAATGCGATAATAACGCCAGCAAGTGTGGCATGAACGCCTGATTTTAATACTGCAATCCACAATATCAGACCGAGTATTCCATATGGCGCTAATGCTGTTACACCTTTAACGTTAAGCCCTATCAAACCTAAAATTGCAACCGCAGCAATGATTAAGCTAATTGTCGACAGGTCCGTACTGTAGAAAAGTGCGATAATCACAACAACACCAAGATCGTCGATAATTGCTAGCGCCAATAAAAACACTTTTAACGCAACAGGAACTCGACTACCCAATAGCGCCATAATACCTAATGCAAACGCAATATCAGTTGCGGCAGGAATTGCCCAGCCTACCTGAGTGATAGGGTCTGAATAATTGAATATTAGGTAAACAGCAGCAGGGAAAAGCATACCGCCAATTGCTGCAAACGTCGGCAAAGAAGCCTGCGCTCGACTCGATAATGCGCCTTCCAATAGCTCTCGCTTGACTTCCAAGCCTATAAGTAAAAAGAATATCGCCATCAGGCCATCGTTGATCCAATGGATCAGTGTTTTATCGATATCTAGGCTGCCAACACGGACTTGCATTTCTGTTTCCAGAAAGCCTTGGTACATACCTGATAAAGGTGAGTTCGCCAAAATCATCGCTAATGCGACGGAAACCATTAAAATAATGCCGCCTGCCGATTCCTGGCTTAAAAAATTCCTAATTGCCCGTTCCATTTATACGCTCCATAAAATCTCAATACTGCCGAGTGTAGCTGAATACGATTAACCTGAATAATCGTTTGCGCCAACTACAAACATCGGTATATCCGAAGTATTGATTTAAATCCTAATATGCATAAGTACCAAACATCAATAGAATAATCACGCTTTATAAAGCCACAATAACAATAAAGCGTTGGAGATCACACTTTTTTAGGAAGTAAAACGGTGATCTATATTACAAGCCTATTATTCACACAATATAACAATTTAAAAAACAAACTTTTGACGATTCGAAAATAACGAGTATTTACTCAATTTTTCGTCAGGTAAATGCTGAATAAAGACTTAATATAAGCTTAAACCACTAAGATAATAGTAATTTATTAGTAGAGAGTTTCAAGCGGAGTATAAAAGGGAGGTAGCAAATCCACTTTCAGTGGTTTAATAAAATGTTAAAGCAAAAACTCGCCGTTAAGCGAGTTTATAGACGACCATGAATAGCAAAAATCTACACTGAAAATGGATAACTAATCGGTTCATGATGTTCATAACCCGTAACGTCAAAATCCTCCATTGTCACCCACGTTTCTAAATCTTCAAGTGACTTAATGTCCGGATTAATCACCAATTTCGGCGAAGCAAAAGGTTCACGTGTTAGTTGCACATTTTGCATCAGTTCTAGCTGATCTTCATAAATATGTGCGTTAACAATCTTATGGAATGCTTTGCCTGCTTTATAACCCGTAATTTGTGCCATCAAGGCTAGCAAGGTAAACACCTGAACTTGGTTAAAATTAAGGCCTAGCGGGACATCACAAGAGCGCTGAAAGCTGGTCAAATGAAGCGTATCACCAACTAAGGAAAAGTTATGAGTGTGCATGCAAGGTCTTAAACATCCCATGTGGAACTCACCAGGGTTGTAGAAGCTCAAGATCTCGCCTCTATCATCTATGCCTTTTGACAAATCATCAACAATTTTACGTAACTGATCGACAGTGCCACCATCTGGCTTACTCCAAGCACGGCCCTGCACGCCATAAACGCGCCCCATGTCATCAACGCCCTTACGATGAGGGTTGTTCAACCATGCTTGATTATCATTGGCATTAGCATCCCAGGTTTTTGCGCCAATTTTTCTAAAATCAGCAGCATTATCATATCCTCGGATATACCCCAGCAGCTCAGCAATTGCCGCTTTATAGAAACTTTTACGCGTAGTAATAAGTGGGAATTCATTTTTATCGACATGATAAACCAAATCAGCATTAATAACGGTAAGGCAACGCTTACCTGTACGGCTGTTTTCAACCCAAGTCCCTTCATCAATGATTCGCTGACAAAGATCTAAATACTGTTTCATGACTATCTACCTATAAAAAAAGATGCTGGGTTGTCTCCCAGCGCTAAATGAAGAAATACTACCGACATTTACCCAGTATAACATTATGCTAAAACAAGTTTCAGGCCCACAAGAGCAAGGAATACGGCAAAAAACTTCTTTAATTTTGCCGTAGGTAAATTAGTTGCGGCTCTTGCGCCCACAGGGGCCATCAACATCGATGTCGATACAATACCTATCAATGCCGGTAAATAGATATAACCTAAGGTCCATTCTGGTAAACCAGCAGCATCCCAACCTGCGAGTGTATATCCGATACTGCCAAATAATGCGATGAGTAAACCTGTTGCAGCAGAAAACCCAACCGCATTGCGCATTTGTAGCCCACACCAAGTTAAGAAAGGTACCAAAAGTACACCGCCACCAATTCCCATAAGCGCTGCGATAATAGCTATCGCGGTCGCTGCAAAGAACAAACTCATAGGCGATGGCATTGCTCGGTTTGATTCGGTCTTAAATGGAAAGGCCATCTGCACAGCCATCAAGATAACAAATACAGCAAATATTTGTTGCAGTGATTTCGCGGCAATCATTTCAGAAATAAAACCTGAACATAACGCGCCCAGCACAAAGCCTGGCAGCATAGACTTAAATAACGGCCAAGGAATATTACCCCTTTTATGATGCGCACGGGCAGATGAAAGCGAGGTAAGGATGATGGCCGCCAAAGAGGTTGCAATCGCGACATGGGGTAACTTTTCAGGTGTAATACCAACTTGGGGTAAAATATGCAGTAACGCAGGAACAGCAATCAGTCCACCGCCGATCCCGAGCAGCCCAGCCATAAAACCAATGCCTGCACCTAGCACTAAGCAAATACACAATATATATAGCCAGCTTTCCACAAGTACGACCTTTCGTTATTATTATTGATTAAGCTTAAATTATTCACTAACGGAATAACAAGTTATTGAGGCTTTTTAACTTATCACCGATAAAAGACCGCGTTGCTCACAATAATCACTGACTCGTTTTCTCACTTCATCGCCACTATTTAGGCATAATACTTTTGCTAATAATAAGCTTAACTCTTGCTGTGAAACACGTCTTAATAAGTAATTAATTCGCGCTAAACTAGCCTGATTCATACTTAATTGCTCATATCCCATAGCAACCAGCAAGATAGCACCAATAGGTTCACCCGCAAGCTCGCCGCAAACACTAATTGGCAGTTCGAGCTCATTACAGCGTTCGACTGCAAATTTGAGCGCTCTGAGAACGCCCGGGTGATAACTATCAAATAATGGGCTAACACTAGGGTTATTACGATCGACTGCTAATAGATACTGCGTTAAGTCATTGGAGCCTACTGAAACAAAATCTACCCGTTTAGCCACTTCATCTAACTGATATAGCAACACTGGAACTTCAAGCATGATGCCCACTTTCGGCATAGTGATCTGCTTACCAAGTTCTGAAGTCAGCTCCTGGCAAGCCTGTTCTAAATAGATCAAAGCTAAATCAATCTCTTCAAGATTACTGACCATTGGCAGCAAGATATGTAGCTGCTCAGTATCAATTGCCGCCTGTAGCATCGCTCTTAATTGAACTAGGAATAACTCAGGATGATCCAGCGATAATCGAATACCGCGCCACCCTAAAAACGGGTTATCCTCAATAATGGGGAAGTAATCTAGCGGCTTATCGCCACCCACATCCAATGTTCGCATCACCACAGGCTTATTACCGGCCGCCTTTAGAACCTTGCGATAAATTTCTAACTGCTCTATTTCACCAGGAAAGCACTGTTTGATCATAAACAGGATCTCAGTGCGATACAGTCCGATACCATCTGAGTCGGCGCCAGTTTCTGAATCAACGCTACTTAACAACCCGCTATTGATGTAAAGATAAATACGCTTACCATCAATTGTCACCGCTTTATGAGAGAGTTCTTGCGCGTATTGTCTTTGCTGCTCCTCTTGCGCCGCTATTAAGCTTCGATATTCAGACAGTACGATTCCTGATGGCTCAATAATGACCTGACCACGATTGGCGTTAATAATAATCTGCGACTTTTCTATATTGGCGCTTAATATGCCTTCAACACCAATAATCGCGGGTACTCCCATAGCCCTCGCTAAAATGGCCGCATGAGAGTTAGCACCGCCAAGCTCGGTGACGATCCCTGCTAATTTTTGTCTGGGAAACTCCGCTAATAAGGTGGTAGTGGCTTCACGAGTAATCAAGATCACTGGCGTTTGAGGCTCTAAAAAAATCTTATCCGGTTCAATTAACTGCCTCAGCACACGTTGGCCGAGATCTCTAATATCATTAGCGCGTTCTTTAAGGTAGAGGTCTGTCATCGAGCCGAAGTGTACGATGTAACGCTTGGAAACCAGACAAACTGCCGTTTCCGCGCTCCAGCCGGCTCTAACTTCTTTTATGTATTCTCCGCCTAAACTCGCTTTTTCAAGCAATAGCAGTAATGCCCTAAAAATCGAGGCCGCTTCTTCATCTTTTTCTCTATCGAAGCGTTGAGATAGCCCAACAAGCAGATCTTTGCACCGGTTCATTGCATCTTGAAGGCGCCTCTCCTCCTCATCAATTGATTTGGCCTGCCGCTCAACAAGATCAAATGAAATCTGTCCACCAAGCACCAAAGCTTGAGCTATCGCAATACCTTTGGAAGCCTGACTGCCAGTGTAGTAACGCTGCTGCAAGTTAGTGGCAGATTTAACTCTATGAGTGACCCCCTTAATTGCAACGGCTAACTGAGCAGCTAGTGTCATCAAGAAGGCTTCTTCTCCTTCACTAAATTGACGAGCCTGCACTTGCTGAACCACGATAACGCCAATAACCGACTTTTGATAAACGATCGGCACAGCGAGAAAGGCGCTATAAGCTTCTTCTGAGACTTCTGGGAGTAATTTAAATCTTGGATGAGATGAGGCATCGGCTAAGTTAATAGCCTCTTCTCGCTGAGCAACTAAACCAACGAGACCTTGTGTAATGGGAATTTTTACGCGATTAACAGCTGTGGGCTCTAGGCCATCAGTTGCAGAAAGTACGAGTTGTTGTTCTTCTAATATATAGATAGAACAACACTCTGTAGCCATAGCTTGCTTGGTTTGCGTAACAAGCAGATCTAACGCGTTTTGAAGGTCGCGAGCTGACGCAACCGCCTGTGTTATATCTCTCAGTGTTTTTAGCACTACTGCAAACCTCCCTATTTAGCTTCTACGCATACCTCGTCTTCTATTGTTCGACTCTTTAACCTGCAAAGGTAAAGTGGTCACAGCAAACTCTTTCATGACTTTTCGGTAAACATCTCTTTTAAAAGAAACGACTTGTCTTACTGGGTACCAATAACTGACCCAACGCCAATCATCAAACTCTGGGTGACCACTGGCATTTAGGTCAATAGCACTTTCGGCACTTTTCAATTGTAGCAAAAACCATTTCTGTTTCTGCCCTATACACACGGGTTTACTATCTTGTCTGATTAACCGCTTAGGTAATCGGTAGCGTAACCATGATCGCGTAGATGTTAGAATTTGCACATGTTCTGGCTTTAATCCTACTTCTTCGTATAACTCACGATACATGGCTTCTTCTGCTGACTCTCCATCGTCAACGCCACCCTGAGGAAATTGCCAGGAATGTTGGCCAAAACGTCTTGCCCACATAACCTGCCCAAAGCGATTACAGATAATGATGCCCACATTTGCGCGAAAGCCGTCACTATCAATCACATGGACTCCGAACTATTAACTATTAATCTTTTGATTGTTTCACAAAGCGTGTCCGGCGGCAAATATCTGTTACACGCCAATCGTTGGATAAAATGACTTTTCTATCAACCTTATCAACAGAGAGCCAAATGAATAACTCATGATATCCACAAAAACTGTGGATATCTCTGTTGGAAACTCAATTAAAGTCTAATAACTTGCGCATTTACTATTGGTTTATTAATTTTACCTTAGGAGAAAAGCAAACAACAAGACACACAATAACAAAGACTTACACTGAGGTATAAAAACCAAAACACTGGCGAAAGCCAAAGGTGGTCACTTTTTAACCAGCGCATTTAAATAGCTTGAATCGCTAGATAGCCGAAAGGTGTTATTCACAAGTGCAACCATTTTCCGTTTAAAAAAAGCAAAAAAACCGCCTTTTAATAGATTGACAGATCACTTTGATTGCAGTAGTTATTGAATAAATATAAGTTATCCAACAATTCTGTGGATAACTATGTTGGAAAAACAGGGAAAGCAGTGGTGTAACTTAGTAAAAACTCAAGTCCAGATATGAACAACAATAAAGTTCCCCATGCAATTCACTTACTTAGGTATAATTTCTACCGTTAGCGCCCAGTGTTTAACTAGCTGTTCGTTTTTCACTCTTATTTGATATAACTGACTATTTAGGTAAAATTATGCCTATGAAGAAATCACTTAGCTCCCCAGAAAGCATCGAAGAACTGATGCAACGCGCCGAAGCCATGGCAGGTTTAACCTTAGGCCAGCTTGCAAATTATCACGATATTGAGATGCCGAATGACTTAAAACGTCATAAAGGCTGGGTCGGACAACTAATTGAATTAGAGTTAGGTGCCTTAGCGGGCTCAAGGCCTGAACAAGACTTTGTTCATTTAGGCGTAGAACTCAAGACGATTCCAGTCAACCGACAAGGAAAAGTGCTCGAAACGACTTATGTAACGGTAGCGCCACTGACCAATATACAAGGGTTAACGTGGGAAAATAGCGTGGTTTGCCATAAGCTCCAACAGGTATTGTGGATCCCTGTTCAAGGTGACCGAGAGATCCCCTTAGCCGAGCGCCAGATAGGCTCACCTATTTTATGGCAACCATCTAGTGAAGAGAGTGAACTCCTAAAACAAGACTGGGAGGAGATCATGGAGTTAATAGCAATGGGCCAAGTCGACAAAGTCACAGCTCGACATGGAGAAGTGCTACAGCTACGCCCTAAAGCCGCGAATAGTCAGGTCGTTACAGATAGCATTGGCCGTGATGGACAACTCACCCAAACCAACCCTAGAGGCTTTTATTTAAAGACCCAATTTACCCAAAAAATACTTTCACAGCTGCTTTAAGTCTTTTTTTGGCCAAAACTCACACTCATTTGACCTAGATCACAAATACTACTAGTCAAAGTAGGGGAATATTCTATAAAATAGCGCCTCCTAAAATCGTGTAGTATTTGGATACCCCCTTAATAGTGAAAGCACATATACAAGCGAAAAAATTAGCCTTTGCTATATTCGCTTGGACTTTGGCCATGGCGGCTTTCGTATTTTTTAGATACGCGCAAACTCCAGAACTTCCACAGTGGGCCATTGGCTCCGCTGATTTAGCCACGCTTTCAATTTATATGGGCCTGATTTTCGGCAGCCTTCACTGGATGTCGAACTTAATTGCAGATTTCAGTGCTATCAATCGCTTACCCTATGTTTTTTCAGTTGTTTTTAAAGGCCTGTTTTTATTGCTCGGCGCAACAACTTTGGCCTATATCACCCAATACCTCAACATGTGGGCCATTGAAAACCATATGACTACATTGCGCCAAATGTTAACAGCTCACATTCTTTATAGTCCTTCATTCCAGGCATTGATTGTCTATCTCGTTGTGGTGCGTGTCGGCCTAGCATTTATTGAGCAGATGGCACTATTAGTTGGCCCAAGAGTGCTACTTAATATTGGTTTAGGTAAATATCATAAGCCAAGATATGAACAGCGCTTATTTTTGTATTTAGATATGGTGGCATCAACCACTCATGCTGAATCACTTGGAGACTATCGTTTTAGCCGCTTAATCCAAGACAGTTTTAGTTTATTAGCCGATACGGTAACCAATAACGAGGCTGAAATTTATCGTTATATGGGGGATGCAGTTCTTATCCACTGGCCATTAAAAGACGGTATTAAAGAAGATCGATGCTTTAATATTTATCATGAGTTTAGTCAGCAACTCAGCTGGCAAAGACGCTACTTTGAAGAACAATATGGCTTTGTGCCTAAATTTAAGGCTGCGGCCCATTGCGGTCAAGTTGTTGCTGCCGTTGTAGGTGTGCAGAAGCAAGAAATTAGCTTCTTTAGCGATGTACTTAATACCTTAGCTCGGTTACAAGACCAATGTAACCCACTGGGTCAGCGAATGCTGATCTCTGGCTCGCTACAATCACGTCTTGAATATAGCGACTCACAGTACAACCTAAATAGCTTAGGACCAATCAAGTTAAAAGGTAAGCAACACTCCATCGAAGTCTTTGGTGTCACACCTAAACTCGCTAACTCTTAGCAATAAAAAATAGCAATAAAAAATAGCAATAAAAAAGCCGATAATTTTATCGGCTTTATTATTTATACCAACGACCTATTTATCAGCTTGCTCTAATAACTTTTGGATCTCTAATCCTATCGTTCTAAAGGTCAAAATTCGGCTTGATGTTTGGCGCCAAACTAATCCGATGTCGCGGTAAGGCGTCTCACCAGGCGGGGCCATCGTCGTTAAGTCTGTGTTATTCAAAATCCCCGCATCGATTGCCATCTGCGGTAAGAATGTTGTGCCTAGTTTACAGTTCACCATCTGTACTAACGTGTGCAGGCTCGTCGCTGCAAATGGGTTGATTTTAATACTCTCACCTAATTGACAAGCCGAAATGGCATGGCCTGTAATACAGTGCTCTGCTTGCAGTAAAAAAATACTTTCATCCGGTAAATCTTGATAGTCGATGGGTTCATGGATCTCATCGCTCAAATCTTTATGCACTACCATTTTGAACGGATCAATACCAACCTTCATGCTATGAAAGCCACTCGTATCGACCGGAAGAGCCAGCAACAGCAGATCGAGCTCGCCTTTACCTAACGCGTTGATCAGACGATCGGTTGTGTCTTCTTTTAAGAATAGCGTTAAGTCTGGGTAAGCCTGCTTGCAATGTTGAACCACATTACTCAACAAAAAAGGCGCAATAGTAGGAATACAACCTAAGCGGATCTCACCAGTCATAGGCTCACCTTGATGCTTAACCAGTTCGACCAAATCATCAACATCAGTCAACAGCTTACGAGAGCGCATCACCACCTCTTCACCTATCGCGGTAAAGATAAATGACTTATGGTCACGCTCAATAAGCTGGTGACCTAACTGCTCTTCAAGGTTTTGAATGCCGCTAGACAAGGTCGATTGGCTGACATGGCATATTTTAGCGGCTCTGTTGAAGTTCTGTTCTTGGTGTAGATTCACCAGATAGAACAGATTCTTTAAACTTGGTAGATGTTTCATAAAATAGATTACCAGTGACATTATTTATCTAATCGTTCAATCTAACTCTACCATAAAACGCTAAGCCAACTCTGATTTAGAGCGGTTAGACTGTGAACTGAATCAAAAATGTACAAGATAATCTCTTGATACTGTTTAACGACAGATAAAAAAATAGCGCAGTGGATAATCCAAACTGCGCTATTAATATTGAAGCTAGGTTAATTTAAGCCTTAGACTCCAAGTATTCTTTTAATTGCTGCAAGTCTTTTGAAGCGTATGCAACAATTTCATTCAACCATGCTTGGTGCTCTTGTTCCCAAGATGCTTCTTCGCCATGTTGTAATAGCTGGGCATATTGCTGAATACGTTTAAGGCCAACTGAACCCGCTGCGCCTTTGAACTTATGCGCTTCGCTACAAAGCGTATCTTTATCGTTAGCTTCTTGTGCACTGACTAGGTTGCCAACGTACTCTGGCATCAGTTGTTCAAACAAGACGACGCTTTTAAGTAGCGTACCTGCACCAATTGCACTGCAGTATTGCTCCAGTGTATTAAGATCCAGAATTGATTCTAATTCAGCCGTTGCCATTTAGGCACCTCTCAAAATATTGCCATGTATACAAAAATACGAATTTACCACATAATACCCGCTAAAATCACCGGTGCAACAACTACTGTCACACGAGGTTAAATTTACACCGATTTTAACACTTTACCAACCTATCATTAAATAAAGTAACCTTGCGGCTACCTTGCCAATCTGATACTTGAACGTTTTTCGCACAAAGCTCCTAACAGTTTAAACGCTATTTTTCAAATAGGTACCTTGACCGCCTTTTGCCTTCAGATCATCAACAATTGCCACAAGACCATTCCAACGATAGGCACACCAGTCTGGTGCTAACAACATAGGTTTTTTGGCGTAAGCGGTAACTCGATGGAAGATCACCTCTTTGGGGGTCCAGCGTATCAGTTCTCCCACGCTAAAAGCATAGGTTTCAAGCTCAAGTAAACTCATCTTGTCGTTACGCCATGCTTTGGCCATGGTGCTGCCTTCCACAATATGCAGCGGGTGCAGCTTAATGCCATCAACGCCGACGGCTAACACCTTATTTAAGGTTTCAAGATAGTCTTTATGGCTTTCACCTGGCAGCCCCAAAATCAAATGAGTACATACCCTAATGCCTAAATGACGCGCGCGCTTAACTGTATCTTCATAGGCAGCGAAGTCGTGTCCGCGGTTAATTTTCTTTAGGGTGTTGTCATTAGCCGATTGCAGGCCTAATTCTAGCCATACATCAACGCCATCATTTTGATAGCCAACTAATAGCTCCAGTACGTCATCAGGAACGCAGTCAGGCCGAGTGCCGACACAGAGCCCAACAATATCACTATCTTGTATCGCTTCATCGTACTTTTGCTTTAATACTAGGTACTCATCATAAGTACTGGTATAGGCTTGAAAATATGCAATATATTTCGATGACTTAGATGATAAGCGCTCACGCCCCTGATTAAGTTGCTCTTGAATAGAAAGCTCTGTTTTATGTTCATGACTAAACGAAGCCACATTACAATAGGTACAACCGCCCTTACCCAAAGTGCCGTCACGATTTGGACAAGTGAACTTAGCATCAATAGTCAGCTTACGGATCCGCTCACCATATTTTTGTTTGCATACACCACCGAAGGTATTAACGTAACTATCCAGTCCCAACTGCTCTATCACCTTGCGAAAAAATTTGCGCTATTTTAACCAGTTCCACAATTCATTAATTAGCGCTAGCTCAAATAACCGTAAAGACCACGCTTTACTATTAATGATTTCTTTACGTTACTAACGACTCACCTTTACTACACTCATGTTTATTTATGCATAAATACTCACAAGTAAGAGTGGTTATCATTTCACTGTATGTGCAATAAAAATCACTTTACCGAAAACAGATATAATCAACATTTTAGTTACAAATAGGCGGCTAGAAAAAACCGTAAATTTCAAAATCCTTTTTATTCATAATGTTATACGTGAAGATCTGCAGTTTACGTTAAGGTAAACCGATTAATGCAGGTGTATTAAACAGCAATTGCAAGTTACTTTTTATGCAGTAATTTGGTTTGACCTTTAACCCGCTTGAGGTTAATTTGATTGATTCGGGTGCATATCTATAGAGATTTTTTGCTTTATCTCCCGAGTTGTATCAGTTGAGGTTAGGGAGTGTAGTAATGAGCTTATATCATCCAAGTTTTGAGCGGGACAATTGTGGATTTGGGTTAATAGCCCAGATGGACGGTGAAGCAAGCCACCGTATTGTACGTACCGCGATCCATGGCCTAGACCGAATGAAGCATCGTGGCGGTATTGCTGCTGATGGCCGCACTGGCGACGGCTGTGGTCTATTAATGCAATTACCAATTAACTTCTTTAAAGCGATAGCCGAAGAAAATGAATGGCATTTAAGCCGTCGTTTCGCCGTTGGCATGCTTTTCCTTAGTCAAGATACTATCTTAGCTTCGCAAACCAAACAGCTACTTGAACAAGAACTCCAAAAGGAAACCTTAAGTGTTGCAGGGTGGCGAAATGTGCCAGTTAATGCCGACGTACTTGGACCAATTGGTAAAGCGAGTCAACCACAGATAGTTCAAGTATTGATTAACGCCCCCATTGGCTGGCGAGAAAAAGACTTAGAACGACGCTTATATATGGCAAGGCGGCGTGTAGAGCAACAGCTTACTCACGATAAAGACTTCTATGTAGCGAGTCTTTCAGGCCAGGTCATCGTCTATAAAGGTCTGATGATGCCTGCAGACCTGCCTGCTTTTTATAGTGACTTGGCAGATATCCGCCTCCAAAGTGCAATCTGCTTATTCCACCAGCGCTTTTCAACCAATACATCACCTAAATGGCCGCTGGCTCAGCCATTTAGATATTTAGCTCACAATGGCGAAATCAACACAATTACCGGTAACCGTCAATGGGCAAGAGCGCGTGCTTATAAGTTTCACGCACCATTACTACCTGATTTACAGCAGGCAGCACCTTTCGTAAATGAAACGGGTTCTGATTCATCATCTCTGGACAACATGTTAGAGATGCTACTTGCTGGCGGTATGGATTTATATCGCGCAATGCGTCTATTGATCCCACCAGCGTGGCAAAGTAACCCTGAAATGGATGCAGAGTTAAAGGCCTTCTATGACTTTAACTCGATGCATATGGAGCCTTGGGATGGTCCTGCCGGTATCGTAATGACTAACGGCCGTCACGCGGCCTGTGCCGTTGACCGAAATGGCTTGCGCCCTTCGCGTTATGTCATCACTAAAGACCGTATACTAACCTTAGCCTCTGAAGTCGGCATTTGGGATTACGCTGCAGATGAAGTGATCGAGAAAGGTCGCGTAGGACCCGGTGAGTTGTTAGTACTCGACACCCTTAATGGGCAACTTTATTCATCGTTTGAAATTGATAACGACTTAAAGCGTCGCCACCCATACAAAGAGTGGATGGCTAAAAATAGTAAAGTGCTTAAACCTGCAGAAGATTTTGGACCGAACGATCAAGGTAGACGTGAATTTGATGATGCCCAGCTGCTGCAATATCAAAAACACTTTGGCTATTCTCGTGAAGAGTTAGAGCAAGTTATTTGGGTGCTAGCTCAAAAAGGTGAAGAAGCCACAGGCTCTATGGGCGATGACACGCCGATGGCAGTGTTGTCGAAAAAATCACGTACCCTCTATGACTATTTTCGCCAAAAGTTTGCCCAGGTAACCAACCCACCTATTGACCCGCTACGTGAAAAGCACGTGATGTCGTTAACCACTTGCGCGGGTCGTGAGCAAAACCTATTCAACGAGACCACAGGTCATGCCTACCGTGTGATGTTTAACTCGCCAGTGTTGCTATATAGCGACTTCAACCAGCTAATGGCACTCGATAGCACCTACTACCGTGCCAATACCGTCGATTTAAACTATGACCTCAGTGAAGGTTTAGAAGCGGCCGTTAAACGTATCTGTGATGAAGCTGAACGTTTAGCGCGATCGGGTACCACCTTATTAGTGCTTTCAGATCGTGCAACCGCTAAATCTAAGCAAGTGATCCCAGCTGCTATGGCGGTTGGTGCAGCACAGCAAGTGCTGGTTGATAATAGCCTTCGCTGTGACACCAACATCATTGTTGAAACCGCATCAGCCCGCGATCCTCATCACTTTGCAGTGCTGCTAGGCTTTGGCGCTACGGCTGTTTACCCCTACCTTGTGTATGAGTGCATCTCTGATCTAGCTAAGCGTAACGGTGTTGAAAATACCCGTGACTTGATGCTTAACTTCCGTCATGGCATAGACAAGGGGCTGCGTAAGATCATGTCTAAGATGGGCATTAGTACCGTCGCCTCTTACCGCTGCAGTAAACAATTTGAAGCAGTCGGTCTTGCAGATGAAGTCGTCGAGCTGTGTTTTAATGGCGTGATAAGCCGAATTCAAGGAGCGACGTTCGATTTAATCGAACAAGATCAGCAACTGCTACACAAAAATGCATTTAGAGCGCACCAGCCGTTGACCCAAGGCGGATTGCTCAAATATGTTGAGGGTGGCGAATACCATTGTTTTAACCCTGATGTGGTTAACACCTTACAAGCAAGCTTGAGAGATCAAGATTACCCAAGTTATAAACGTTTCACTGAACTTGTCGATAATCGCCCAATTGCAACATTGCGTGACTTAATTGAAGTCAAAGGTGAACTTGCCCCCGTTAAAATTGAACAAGTAGAAGCAGCTAAAACCCTATACCCACGCTTTGACAGCGCCGCAATGAGTATCGGAGCCCTAAGCCCTGAAGCTCATGAGGCACTAGCCGTTGCGATGAACCGCTTAGGCGGTCGCTCAAACTCCGGTGAAGGTGGAGAAGATCCACGCCGCTTCAATACCGAAGGTAACTCGGCAATTAAGCAGATTGCGTCGGGTCGATTTGGCGTAACGGCACATTATTTAGTCAATGCTGAAGTATTACAAATCAAGGTTGCTCAAGGTGCAAAACCAGGCGAAGGCGGACAACTTCCTGGCGATAAAGTCAGCGTTGAGATTGCCGCGCTACGTAATGCTCGCCCAGGTGTGACACTGATTTCACCACCACCGCATCATGACATCTACTCGATTGAAGACTTAGCTCAGCTGATTTTTGATTTGAAGCAAATCAATCCCAAAGCGCTAGTATCAGTCAAACTGGTATCTGAGCCAGGTGTCGGCACCATTGCCACCGGTGTCGCTAAAGCCTACGCCGATATGATTACCATTTCAGGGTACGACGGTGGTACTGGTGCCAGCCCTATCACCTCAGTAAAGTATGCCGGAAGCCCATGGGAGCTTGGTCTTGCCGAGGTACATCAGTCTCTGATCGCAAACGGTCTGCGTCATAAAATCCGCTTACAGGTGGATGGCGGCTTAAAAACCGGCAAGGACGTTATCAAAGCCGCACTGCTCGGCGCTGAAAGCTTTGGTTTTGGAACTGTGCCTATGATTGCTCTAGGTTGTAAATACCTACGTATTTGCCACCTCAACAACTGCGCGACGGGTGTCGCTACCCAAAATCCAAAACTGCGCAATGAGCATTACCATGGATTACCAGAACGCGTCATGACCTATTTTGAGTTTGTGGCACAGGAGATCCGTGAGTACATGGCGGCACTGGGTGTAACAGAGTTTGAAGAGATGGTAGGGCGCAGCGACTGGTTAGCAGCCATTGAGGGCGATACGGCTAAACAACAACATCTCGATTTAGCACCGATCCTATATCGCCCTAAGGTGCCAGAAAACTCAGCGGTTACATGGCGCGAAATCAATCCTCCATCAGACAAAGGTCAATTAAACCAACGTCTGGTCGCAGATTGTAAAGAGGCCGTATTAGCCGGTATATCCATTTGTGAGATGTTTAGCATCAACAATACCGACCGTTCTGTAGGAGCGAGCCTGTCAGGCTATATCGCAACCCACATTGGTAAAAGCGGCGCGAAAGCCCCTATCACCCTGAAATTTAACGGCAGCGCAGGCCAAAGCTTTGGAGTATGGAACGCACCGGGTCTTGAGCTAATGCTATGCGGTGATGCCAATGATTACGTCGGTAAAGGCATGTCTGGCGGTAAAATTTGTGTCTATCCACCACTGGGAAGCCCATTCAAGAGCGAGCGTTCGGCGATTTTAGGGAATACCTGTTTGTACGGGGCCTCTGGCGGCAAGTTATTCGCGTCAGGTAAAGCTGGCGAGCGTTTTGCGGTGCGTAACTCAGGTGCCATTGCCGTTGTCGAAGGCTTGGGTGATAACGGTTGTGAATACATGACTGGCGGCATTGTTGTTGTGCTCGGTAGAACCGGCGTTAACTTCGGTGCAGGTATGACCGGTGGGTTTGCCTATGTATTTGACCAATATGGTCACTTTAACCGCCGAGTCAATACCGAGATGGTCGATACACACAAAGTACAATCGCCAATACATCAGCAGCATCTACGCGATTTGATAGAGCAGCATGTAACAGAAACCAATAGTGATCATGCCAAGATGATCTTGAGCGATTTCGAAAACTGGCTAGATTGCTTCATTTTAGTGAAACCAAAAAGTGTTGCACTAGATGATCTATTAAAGTTAGCGCAATCAGAACCTGCACTTGCAGTCAGAGCGGGGTAAATAACATGAGCAATGATTTTCAGTTTCTTGAAGTTGGGCGTAAAGACCCAACTAAACATGCAGCTAAACAACGTGCAACGCAGTTTATTGAGATTTACCAGCCCTTTGCCCAACCACAGGTGAAAGAGCAAGCTGACCGCTGTTTAGATTGCGGTAACCCCTATTGTGAATGGAAATGCCCACTGCATAACTACATTCCCAACTGGCTGCAACTGGCCAAACAGGGACGTATTATGGAAGCGGCTGATTTGGTCCACGAGACCAACACCCTGCCCGAGATCTGCGGCCGAGTGTGCCCACAAGACAGGCTCTGTGAAGGGGCTTGTACGCTTAACGAAGAGTTTGGGGCTGTGACTATCGGTAATGTTGAAAAGTACATTACCGATACGGCCATCTCACAAGGCTGGCGCCCCGATATGTCAATGGTTACGCCACGTAAAGAGCGAGTGGCAATTGTCGGCGCAGGACCTGCGGGTCTTGGCTGCGCCGATATTTTAGCTCGCAACGGTATTCAAGCTGTAGTGTTTGATAAAAACGTGCAGATTGGCGGCCTACTCACTTATGGAATTCCGTCATTTAAGCTCGATAAAGAGGTGATGCAAATTCGCCGCAATGTACTTGAGGGTATGGGCATCAAGTTTAAATTAGGTGTCACTGTAGGCAAAGATATCGACTTTAAGCAATTAATTGAACAGTACGACGCCGTATTTCTTGGCATGGGTACCTACACCGCCATGAAAGCCAATCTTGTCGGGGAAGATGCAAGTGGCGTACATCAGGCACTGCCTTACTTAATTGGTAATACCCATAATGTCATGGGGACTGAATGCTTAGATAATCCCTACCTCAGCCTAAAAGACAAACGCGTCGTCGTGCTAGGAGGTGGTGATACTGCAATGGACTGTGTACGCACTGCAGTACGTCAAGGTGCAACGCAAGTCATCTGTGCCTATCGCCGAGATGAGGAGAATATGCCCGGTTCTCGGCGTGAAGTGCAAAATGCTCGCGAAGAGGGTGTTGAGTTTCTGTTTAATCGTCAACCCAGTGAAATTAAAACCATCGACGGTAATGTGGTGGGGATCGAATTTATCGAGACCCTGCTCGGTGAAGCCGATGACAGTGGACGTCGCCGCCCAGAGCCTATAGCAGGCAGTGAACAGGTGCTTGATGCCGATGCCATCATTATCGCCTTTGGTTTCCAACCGAGCCCAGCAAAATGGCTTGATGACTACAACATTGAGCTTAATGACTGGGGCTTAGTCAAAGCGCCAAAAGTCGCCGATAATCCATTTCAAACCAGTAACCCTAAGGTGTTTGCTGGGGGCGACATGGTGCGCGGTTCTGACTTGGTCGTTACAGCTATCGCAGAGGGCCGTGATGCCGCCATGGGCATTTTAAATTACTTAGAAGACTAAATATCTAGAAGAGCACTATTACTTAGAAGAGTAAATTACTTATAAGAGTAAATTACTTATAAGAGTAAATTACTTAAAAAGCTAAATCATCTTTAAAAATGATGGCTTAAAAGCCTCATGTATTTAAGAGATGTATACCTAGTTACTTGTAATTATGCGCTTATGATTGTGCGCTCCCAGTGGAGCGCCTTTTTTTGCCTGCTATTTTTAGCAGTCTGTTAATCTCTATCACTCTCAGCCCCGTCCAGTCCCACCAAAATCCTTATACGTTAAATAGCTACCAGAAAAGAGCACTATCAAAGCAAAGCGTCAAATTTATCAGCTTCACCACTTGCCCCAAACCAGGCGACTTTAATAACGATTACAGCTAAAACTAATTTTTATTCAAAATTAGTTTTAGCTCGTCTGACCTGTTTAAGCAAAATTAAAGCTGGT
The DNA here is from genome assembly GCF_052977265.1 of Shewanella sp. 0m-8. Taxonomy (NCBI): domain Bacteria; kingdom Pseudomonadati; phylum Pseudomonadota; class Gammaproteobacteria; order Alteromonadales; family Shewanellaceae; genus Shewanella; species Shewanella sp. 0m-8. The sequence continues at coordinate 63,569 of NZ_JBRIMB010000008.1, forward strand.
GATTTATCACTATATAAACAATAACTTGAGAGGAACTAACCACATGCTTAATTCACTAAATTAAATCTGTGAAGCAGTTCTCATTTCCCGATAAAGCTTGATCGTTATAGCTCTAACCATTAGAGTTGTTATTAATTGAACGTTCAATCAACATTCAAAAGCACAAATTCTTCACAAGAGTAAACAAAAAATAACAATAAGAATTAAATTCAGGAATTTGCTTTTATATGCCCCGTCCGCCAATGAAAACCGTCCGCCAACAACAGCTCATCGAAGCCACTCTTGTCTCTGTAGAACGTCATGGGTTGCACAATACGACTATCAATACTATCAGCGGTTTGGCAGGTTTATCTTCTGGGCTAATTAGTCATTACTTCGGCGGTAAACAAGGACTGATTGAAGCAACGCAAAAGTATCTGCTAGATCAACTAAAACAAGCATTATTGAGCCGTACCGCAGGCACAAAACTATTACCACTAGAGCGACTGCACGCCATTGTTGAAGCCAACTTTACTGAGCTGCAGCGTTCAAAACCCGCAACAAAAACCTGGTTAAGCTTTTGGTCACAAGCCATGCACGAGCCAGGCCTTGCTAGGCTACAACACATTAATAGCCAGCGCTTATACAGCAACCTTCTGTTCTCTTTTAAACAACTCCTCCCTAAAGCCAACGCCATTTCCGCGGCCAAGCAGACAGCCGCGATGATCGATGGTTTTTGGCTACGTAGTGCGCTAAGCCCTACTCCAGAGAAAGAGTTTCAGCAGGCCCAAATTCTATCTAAAGCCTTTATCGAGGCAGTGATCATGCAGTACGGAGAAACCCGATGTCACTAGTCGTTTACCGCAATTATATTCACGGCAAAGCTCTCAAAAATACCACAGGCGAAACCTTCGAAGTTATCAATCCAGCTAATGGAGAGGTGAATTATTTAGTCGAAGTCGCCGATGAAACAATCCAACAAGCTGCGATTGAAAGCGCTAAAGCAGGTTTTGAAACCTGGTCAAAAATGACCGCCATAGAACGTAGTCGCATTCTACTTAAAGCCGTAGCACTGCTTCGACAGCGCAACGATGAGTTAGCAGCCATCGAAGTTCAAGATACAGGCAAGCCTTGGCAAGAAGCCTCTGTGGTCGATGTTGTCACAGGCGCAGACTCCATTGAGTTTTTTGCCGGTCTTGCCCCCAGTATTGAAGGCAATCAGCAAACTGTGGGTGATGACTTTTATTACACTCGCCGAGAGCCACTGGGCATTTGCGCCGGCATTGGTGCATGGAACTACCCGCTACAAATCGCTTGCTGGAAAGCCGCTCCCGCGCTGGCCTGCGGTAATGTAATGATCTTTAAGCCATCGGAAGAAACTCCGCTAGGAGCGCTAAAGCTAGCCGAAATCTTTACCGAAGCAGGTGTCCCCGATGGTGTGTTTAACGTTGTTCAAGGCGATGGTCGGGTTGGCGCTTGGCTCACAAACAATGATGACATTGCCAAAGTGTCATTCACTGGCGAAGTGGGCACAGGTAAAAAAGTGATGGCTGCAGCGGCAAGTTCACTCAAAGAAGTCACCATGGAGCTTGGTGGTAAATCACCGCTAATTATCTTCAATGACGCCGACATCGATAACGCCGTTTCAGCAGCCATGTTAGGCAACTTCTACACCCAAGGTGAGATCTGTACCAACGGCACGCGCGTATTTGTGCAACAAGATATCTACCCGCAGTTTATTGAAAAGCTACTAACACGCACTCAAAACAATATCATCTGTGGCGATCCTATGGATCCAGCCACTAACTTTGGCGCGCTGATCTCAAAGGCCCACCAAGAAAAAGTACTGAGCTATATCGAGATAGGTAAAAAAGAGGGTGCCGAGTTATTAGCGGGTGGCCATGCGCTAACACCAGAAAATAGCCCTAATGGCTATTTTGTCGCGCCAACCATCTTTGGTCAGTGCCTTGATGAGATGACACTCAGTAAAGAAGAGATCTTTGGCCCTGTAATGTCAGTGCTGCCCTTTAGTGATGAAGAGGAAGTGGTTCGCCGTGCTAACGATACCCGTTTAGGACTTGCCGCTGGTGTATTTACCCAAGACATTACTCGTGCCCACCGCGTTATTCACCAGATGCAAGCTGGCATATGCTGGATCAACGCCTATGGCGCCTCACCTGCTGAAATGCCAGTAGGGGGTTATAAGATGTCAGGGATTGGCCGTGAAAACGGTAGTGAGACCCTAAAAGCCTATACCCAAATAAAAGCCGTATACGTTGGTATGCAGCCTCTTGAAAGTCCATTTTAAGGAGCTGATATGACGACGAATAATTCACAATATGATTATATTATCGTTGGCGCAGGCAGTGCAGGCTGCGTGTTAGCCAACCGTCTATCAGCCGATAGCAATAATCGTGTGCTGCTGCTTGAAACTGGCGGTAGCGACAGAAGCATCTTTATCCAGATGCCTACTGCGCTGTCAATCCCCATGAATACTAAAAAGTACGCTTGGCAGTTTGAAACTGATGCAGAGCCTCATCTCGATAATCGCCGTATGCATTGCCCACGCGGCAAGGTACTAGGTGGCTCATCATCGATTAACGGCATGGTGTATGTACGTGGCCATGCTCGCGATTTTGATGAATGGCAACAGCACGGTGCAAAAGACTGGGATTACGCCCATTGCCTGCCATATTTCAAAAAAGCGGAAGACTGGGCATTTGGCGGCGATGATTATCGTAGCATTGACGGTCCACTCGGTGTTAACAACGGCAACAACATGAAAAACCCGCTATACAAGGCATTTGTTGCTGCGGGTGTTGATGCCGGTTACATGGCAACTGATGACTATAATGGCGCCCAGCAAGAGGGCTTTGGCCCAATGCACATGACGGTTAAAAATGGCGTGCGCTGGTCAACAGCCAATGCATACTTAAGACCTGCGATGAAGCGTAAAAACTTAACGGTTATCACCCATGCTCAGGTGCACAAGGTACTGTTTTCAACCAAGCAAGGTGAAACGAACAAAGCCGTGGGTGTGCGCTTTGAGCGTAAAGGAAAAATGCTTGATGTGAACGCCAGCAAAGAGGTAGTGCTGTCCGCAGGCTCAATCGGCTCACCGCATATCCTGCAACTATCAGGTGTTGGAGCGGCTGATACCTTAGCCAAGGCAGGCATCGAGCAAGTACATGAGCTGCCGGGTGTGGGTGAAAACCTGCAAGACCATCTTGAGTTTTACTTCCAGTTCAAGTGCCTAAAGCCGATATCGCTTAACGGCAAATTAGACCCACTTAACAAACTGTTTATTGGTAGCCGCTGGATCTTAAACAAGTCTGGTTTAGGCGCGACCAATCACTTCGAGTCTTGCGGCTTTATTCGCTCAAAGGCGGGGCTAGAGTGGCCAGATCTGCAATATCACTTCTTGCCAGCAGCGATGCGCTATGACGGCAAAGAAGCGTTTGCCGGGCATGGTTTTCAGGTGCACATTGGCCACAATAAGCCCAAGAGTCGCGGCAGTGTCAAAGTCATCTCAGATGATCCTAAGCAGGCACCCAGCATTTTATTTAACTACCTGTCTCATCAAGACGATATCGAAGGTTTTCGTGCCTGCGTGCGTCTAACCCGTGAAATCATCAATCAACCTGCGCTCGATGAATACCGCGGTGAAGAAATTCAACCGGGAACTCAGGTACAGACAGATGAGCAGATAGACAGCTTTGTAAGAAGCGCTGTTGAGAGCGCTTACCATCCCTCTTGCACATGCAAAATGGGCGAAGATCCCATGGCTGTTGTCGACTCTGAAACACGAGTCCATGGGCTGCAGAATCTTAGAGTGGTTGACTCCTCTATTTTCCCGACCATCCCCAATGGCAATTTGAATTCGCCGACGATCATGTTAGCCGAGCGCGCTGCCGACTTAATCTTAGGTAATACGCCACTCGCGCCAAGCACAGCAGAAGTGATCATCAGCCAAGATTGGCAACAGCAGCAAAGGCTACGACCACCAGCAAGATAATCGCTTCGGCCTAGTAGGACGCGTCAGTAACTGTGACGCGACTAGCGCTAAGCCAAGCCCCTCCACAAACGAGATGAAGATGTTCGGCAATCCTTCTGCCGCCTCTTCAAACTGTTTACGTATAGGTAGCCAGCCTAAGCCACTGAGGCTAAATGGCACTAATCGCCACGTTTAATTTATCAAACCTTAACTGTCGTAAAAGCGGCAATTAAGGCTTGAGGGATTTTTGCAGCCAAAATTTGGCTAAAAGCGGGCATAACGATAATAAAAACAAGGGATAACCATGCTTTTTAATCAAGAGTTGTACACTACAAATAAGTCAGGAGTTCAAAAATGACCACTTGGCTAACTATAGGGATATTATTCACATTCGCAGCCATTGCCTTTGTGATCTACCGCTGGGGTAACGTCAAATGTGTCGGTGTCACGCCGGTGCGTACCTTTACCTTTATCGCCATCCTGTTTACTTCAGGTTTGGACGTTGGCTTAATCATGTTCCCGCTCACCGAGTTTGCAGGCTACGCAGACTTAGGCGCGAGCCCTGAGTATGGTTTTACCAATCCATTGGCGATTGAGTTTGGTTTTTGGGCATTCTTAATTTGGGCATTTTACTTCTTAACTTGCTTCTATTTTTGTGTGATCGAGCCAAGAGTGAAGTTCTTTGAAATTCCAGTGATTAAGTTCATTAATAACTTAGTGATTATCGGCACCTGTGCCTTTACCGCATATCTATTGTTAACCAACTTACCTTGGTATCTGCCAGAAATGGGCGATGGTGAGTCGATAGTCAGCAGCTTTTATCTGATTGTATTTGTGATTATTGCTGCGGCCGTATATTCAAGCACTAGTATCCGTTATGTACGCCTGCTCAGCTTAGCAAGTACTTGGTTATTCTTAGGTTTAATCGTACTGATGTGGGCTGGGGCGTTTATGTCAAAAGAGTCGGGCGTGGGCGAATTCGTCAATACCTTTGCCTTAATTGGTGACTACTTTGGCAATATCCATCACTTCGTACTGCCGATGAACGATTACCACGAGTTCTACCTATTCTGGTGGTTTGCTTGGAGCATCATGATCGGTCAGTTCACATCACGCTTTGTTGGCGGTATGAAGACCTATCAAGTGTTGATTGCCATGATGGTATTCCCATCCTTGCCAATTGCCGTGTGGTTTACCGTTCTGTACTACTACAGCGCCAATGAGATCGCCACCACAGGCTTCTATAACCTCGCTATGGTGATGGTTGGTGTCACCTTTGTGATTAACTCACTCGACTCGTTAATTCGTCTCTACACAGATAACCTAAACCTAACCGTTGAGCGCTTTGGCAAGGCTAAGTACATCTTAGGTAATCTCGTCTTAATGAGTGGCCTCACTCTGTTATTCCAGCTTAACTTCCTAGAAATTCAGTGGGTTGGTGCCCTAGCTATTGGCCTGATTTTAGGCTGCTTTGGTTACATCTTAGCGACTAAGTATAAGAAAGTGGCTGCGATTGAGCACTCACCAACAGAAAACAAAATTGATTTTAGCAAAATTGAATTAGCTAACTAAAAAGAAACAAAGGAAAAGAAAGACAAATGATGAAAACAACAATTAAAAATCTAGCGCTACTGGGTCTAATCGCATTGCCAACAACGGCTATAGCCGGTGTTAGCTCAACGATTAATGCCACTTCTGACTACACCTTTAACGGTGTAAGCCAAACAGATAATGGCCCTGCTTTGCAGGCAAGCCTAGATTACGCCGCCGATGCGGGTTGGTATGTGGGTACTTGGGCATCGAACGTTGATTACGGTTCAGGCGATGACACCTGGTTAGAACTCGATTTTTACGGCGGAATGTTCTTCCAGCTCAGCGAAAGCGTATCACTCGATGCCGGTATCGCTTATTACACTTACCATGGTGACTCGTTCTCAGATGAGTACCAGTATCCAGAGGTATACACTAAATTTGGCTATGGGTCATCGGTTGGTCAAACAGAGCTCAACTTCTGGTACACATGGGATTACTTCGGTGTAGATGCGGGTCATTACATCATGATGGCAGCGCACACATTTAGCATTGCCGAAGGTCACGACATTCGTATCAGTTTTGACCGTTCAACATCAACGGATGTGAACAAGTGGTCTTGGGATGGCAATAAATCTTATAACCATTACCGCGCAGAATACATGACAAGCTGGAAAGGGTTTGACTTTAACCTAGCCGTTGAAGATACCAGCATGGACATAGACACAGCCGATACTCGCGCCGTGTTATCGGTTGCAAGAACCTTTAACTTCTAAAGGACTCGTCGCACACTGAAGCTTGCACCTAGCATAAATAGTGCGGTATAACGCTGGTCGTTGTACCGCACTATTTTAATTACAGCGATAAAAGACAATCATATTCGCTCATTAATACCTATCAGTATAAGCATACCGGCAAAGGCCTTTTGGCCAAGGAAAACAGATGGAAAAGTACGAACAATTATTGATTTCACTGCGCCGAGTGATCCGAGCTATTGATATCCATTCACGCCAACTCAACAAGCAATCTGGCTTAACGGGTCCGCAGCTAATGGTGATGCAAAGTATTGAACAGCTTGAAACTCCGCTAGCAAAAGACGTCGCTAAAGAGGTCGCACTCAGTCCTGCAACTGTGACAACAATTATTGATCGGCTAGAAAGCCGTGAACTCGTCGTTAGAACACGCAGCGAGACCGATAAACGCAAAGTTATCCTATCACTGAGTGAGGCAGGTAAAGCATTACTGAGCAGCTCGCCTAAGCCATTACAAGAGCACTTTATTACACGCTATCAAAATCTTGAACAGTGGGAGCAAAGCCAACTGTTGTCATCAGTTGAGCGCATTGCCGCCATGATGGACGCCGAAGAGCTCGACGCCGCCCCAGTGCTGTTGGTGGGCCAAATTCAGGCAGATGAACAAACTTAACAGATGCCTGCTCTAACCTTTATCTAAAGTGAAGTAAGCTTTAATGTCATAAAGCTGCTGTAAGGGTCTTGCTTATAATCGGCAAACGGCGCGCACTCGCTAAAACCAAATTGCTCATACAACCTCTTGGCGGGTATAAACGCTGCCATAGAGCCGGTCTCAAGGCTGAGTCTTTGGTAACCTCGTAATCTCGCCTCTGCAATGATGTGCGCTAATAATTGTTGTGCAACACCCTGACGTAAAAAATCAGTGGATGTGCGCATCGACTTAATTTCACCATGGGTACGATCCAGTTGTTTTAGAGCGCCGCAACCTGCGAGTTGCTCCCCCTCATTATTATCTTGAGCTGATGCCCAAAGGCTCCAGAAGCTGACATCGTCAGCTTCCAGCCCAGAACCATCGAGTGCATGAACACTTTCAGGCGGAGAGTGAGACGCCATATCTTGATGGTGCTCTTTTAATAGTGACAGCACCTGCTCGTCACGTAATAAGCCTAGTTTGATTTGCATTTTTCTCTCAATCTCTATCTAACTGTTCATATTCGCCACGGCGGATTCAGTCGGTTCTCGCCCGCCCAGTAGAGCTTAATTTTATTGCCTGATGGGTCGTGCAATACCGCCTCACGCCACAAATAAGCTTGATCCGTTGGCTCTTGAGCAAACTCAATGCCCGTTTGCTTTAGCTCGCTAACCCACTCATCGAGCTTCTCATGTTCGAAATAGATTATGGCTCCACAGGCTTTTCTATTATTACCGAAATCACCCTCTTCCAAAGACAACGAAAATGTTGCCTCCCCCTCTGGACACTCAAAACGCGCATAGTGCGGCGTATCGACAATCAGCTCAAACCCTAAGGTCAAATAGAATTGTACCGCCTGAGGCATATTGTCTACTGGCAAGGTAACTTGATTTAGGTTCACTTGGCCCTCCTTGTAAACTAGTTAAAAAATCTTTTTAGCCCTGATTATGTAATCAACAAAATGATTCAGGTTATAACTGCATCAGATCTTAGCAAAGAGAATACGTTTAAATCGTGGTAAGCACCCTTCCAATAACCATGCTCTCTTAAAATACCGTCGCATTTAAAACCTAACTTTTTCAAGACAGCTTCAGAGCCATGATTACCAATCATGGTATAGGCTTCGATTTTATTGACATGCTCAGGGCACTGCTCAGAAAATGAAAACTCGATAAGTTTAGCTATTGCCTCAGTTGCATAACCCTTGCCCCAATACTCTTTAAAGAATTCATATCCAATAACGGCAACATGGTTACTGCATTCAAAGCGATTAATTCCACATCCCCCCAAAAGCTTGTGGGTTACTTTATCGCGAATGGCCCATCGAATACCCTCGCCTTGTTCAAAGCGCTTAGTATCATTATTGATTAACTCAACGGCTTGCGCTTCATGACTAAAATCTAAATCATAAAACTGGATCACTTCGGGGTCTGAAAACATCTGTAAAATAAGTTTTGAATCAGCAAGCACTTGCTGATTTAACATTAGCCTGTCGGTCTCTAACTGCGGAAATGGTACCATATTTCGCTAAAATCCCTTTTTCAATCAAGATGAAGAATGATTGACTGTAATGAATATTATAAACCTACCACTGTGACCAAAGTGAAACAATCTACACGCCACCTCTCATCTTACCTTCAAGGCTTTTTCACTAACGCAAAGCGCCGTGGTATATTAGCGCCCATATTCATTCAGGTAGTAAAAAGGTCATTTCATGAAAATCGGTATTATTGGCGCTATGGAGCCAGAAGTTGCGCACTTAGTTGAGTCGATGCAAAATCCAAGCTCTACAACCATTGCGGGTATCGAGTTTGTTGCGGGTCAACTTGCGGGTAAAGACGTAATCGTCACTCGCTCTGGTATTGGTAAAGTCACTGCAAGTGTTGCGACTGCGCTACTTATCGAAAAGTACGCGCCAGATGCCATTATTAACACGGGCTCAGCCGGTGGTTTTGTTGATGATTTAGCCATTGGCGATATCGTTATCTCATCTGAAGTGCGTCACCATGATGTTGATGTAACTGCGTTTGGTTATGAAATTGGCCAGATGGCGCAGCAACCTGCAGCGTTTATCCCTGATGCAAAATTGGTTGCAGCAGCACAAAAAGCGGTTGCTAGCCTTGGCGAAGTAAAAGCGATTGAAGGTCTGATTTGTACTGGCGATAGCTTTATTTGCGATCCGCTGCGCACTAAGACCATGCTTGAGAACTTCCCAACAATGGCAGCATGTGAAATGGAAGGCGCTGCAATCGCGCAAGTTTGTCATCAGTTTAGCGTACCGTTTGTGGTTATCCGCTCACTGTCTGACAATGCTAACAACGACTCGCCTGTGGATTTTGACGAGTACATTGTAAAAGCAGGTCATCACTCAGCATTGATGGTTATCGCTCTGCTTGAGCAGCTTTAATAAGCTACGTAACGCAAAGCTCTAAAATATAAGGATAGCGCAGCGATATGGTGCCAGAGTTTACTAAAATCTTTTCTCAAGATAGTCAGCTTTACACTGGAGCCTTAGTGTTATTAATGTCAATTTTGTTGGCACGAATTGCCCCTCTTCCGCGCAATCTGCAGCCACTTGAATGGTTATCTCAAGTGGCTAAAAACTTAAGCACTAAAGTTAACCATGTCGACCGCGCCCCGTCACAGCAGTTAATCGCCGGCTCCCTAGCCATGTTACTGTTAATCGTTCCTTTTTGGGCAGTGATAAGTTTTCTGATAGAACTCGCTGAGTTCCCCTGGTTCTTTGAAGCCGTGGTGATTTACCTGTGCTTGCAGGACGATCATTTTCGCTATATTGCCAATGAAGTGATGATCTCGATTAAAGGGGACAATAAAGTTCGAGCCCGTGGCCTTTTAGAGCCTTGGCTAAATCGCAGCACCTATTCTCTTTCTAGCGTTGGTCTGTGTAAGGCCGCTATCGAACGACTCTCGACCACTTCAATCTACGGTACTGTTTCAGCCATCTTGTTTTATGCTATTGGCGGCATCCCACTGCTCATTGTGGCAAGAATGATTAAACAGCTTGAGTTTTGCTGGCCGGTTTATAATCCACTTTACCGCTTCTTTGGTATGCCTATATATATACTCAGTACTATAGTCCACTATATTCCAGCCAAACTATGGAGCCTAAGCCTTGCCATTCAAGGTGGCCCAAAAAGCCTTGCGACCCTGTTTCGCCCAAAAGTGAATACGACCCCATTAAATGAATATCAAACCTGCGAAGTTGTCGCCTGTGCATTAGCGATTGAACTTGGCGGACCAATTAAATTTAAAGAACTTAGGGTAGATACCCCGAAGGTGTCTTACGGTTCTCTCCCCGATGAAAATGATCTAGTTCGCGCGATTAAACTCAACTCAATCGCCTTTAGCCTTTGGGCTTTGGCTATTGTCGTCTTGCCGGGAATATGGGCACTGTTACGGGTAATGCAGGGGTGATTTCGCTGGCTTATAAACCTAAGCATTGAATTTTATTTAATTACCCCACTTTACCGCTGTTTATTTAGCCTGCGGATTGTAATCATCTTGTATAAATTGTTGGCGTTGGTATCATCCTTTAAACTTGTTGTGTTGACTCATTTTAGGGCTGAATCCATTGTTTGATAATATTCATGTTTCGCTAACCACGCCTGCTTTACTCTTTCCTGCCATCTCTTTGCTATTGCTGGCGTATACCAACCGTTTCTTTTCGTTAGCGGCACTTATCCGTAATTTGAGCGCTGATGGCAAGCCCATAAACCATAGCCAATTAAAAAACCTTCGTCAGCGAATTAGCATCATTAAGCGTATGCAAGAGTCTGGAGCATTAAGCTTCGCTCTGTGTGTGCTGTGCATGATTTTTATCTACGTTGGCTTTAACAAAGTCGGCGCGTTTATCTTTGGTTGTAGTCTATTCTTACTCTTATATTCACTACTGCTTTCAGTGATTGAAATTCGTATCTCTGTCGATGCACTTAATATTCATCTACAAGAGTTGGATAAATGATCGATTGGATCTATTTTTTTGACCTTTGCGGTACAGCAGTATTTGCATTATCAGGTGCACTCGCTGCCGGTAGGCACAAAATGGACCCCTTTGGCGTACTGGTACTTGCGTCGGTAACCGCCATTGGCGGTGGCAGTATTCGTGACGCCCTGTTGGGCGCCACCCCCGTCTTTTGGATCCAGGACCCTAACTACATTACGGTGATTTTAATTACCGTGATACTGACCTTTATTTTTGTACGTAAGCCTAAACGAGTACCACGCTATATTTTACCTGTTGCCGATGCGCTCGGATTGGCGCTATTTACTGTAATTGGTGTAGAGAAAGCACTAAATTTAGAACTCAGCGGTATGACTGCCGTGATCATGGGTTTAATCACTGGTGTAGGCGGTGGTATTATTCGCGACCTGCTTTGTCAGCAAGTTCCTATGGTGCTTCGCACTGAGATTTATGCAACCGCATCGATAATGGGCGGGATCTGCTATACCATTAGCCTACATTGGGGAGCCGCCGATATGTTTGCTTTATTATTTGCAATGAGTACCGCACTCGTGATTAGATTAGCGGCAATCCGTTGGCACCTTTCATTACCTGCTTTTGATTTAAAGACACCACAATAATGAGATTAGCTTTTTTGAGTTTTGTATTTGTACTGTTTAGCTTTCCGGCTTTCGCTAATGTTGGCGACATGCCAAAAGAGCAGCAGTTGGCGATCAAGTATATTCAGGCGCTGACTCATCAAGATTATTCTAGCCTGAGCGCTTTTTACAATCGTGATAGCGTGTTTAACGATAAAACGGCCGGGCGTAAATACACTGGCAAACGCCACATTCTACAATTTTTAAAACGAGCCCACAGCGGCGTACTTGAATATGACTTTAACATTGAGCATATGTTTAACTCCGGCTCACTCGTGGTCTTGATAGGTAATTACCGTTACAAGGGGCCTGGCGAGCAATTTGGAAAGCCTGGGCGCATCATTAATATCGCCATTCCAGGTGTTACAACGCTAAGCTTAGACATGACTCATGAGCGGGTAAAAGAGCATCAAGATTTGATGGACTATCAAACCATGTCGGATCAACTCTCTGTTCAGTAACCCTTAAACCTCACAGCCGTTTTAACTCGCAATAACTTACCGACTCAGCTCACAATTTACTCGCAACGTGGAAACTTTTCTGCGTTCACCTGTCAAAGTATTAGGTACTTTGTATTTCGTAGGTTGTTATGAGTGTCATCAATGCTTTTCGAGCTATTATTATCTTGCTTCCACTGCTATGTGGTTCCGCCTTTGCGCTAGAGCAGCCCATAGTGGTGTCTTTTGCGGACCAACCTATCGTTAAGTTTAATCAAAAACTTGAGATCGCCCAGCACCAAAAACGCAGCTGGAGCACGCAACCAGAATCGATTTCGGCTCACTATGCAGGGACTAACTTCTTGCTCGCTAAAGTTAAACAATACCAGGGCAAAGTGGTGACGTATAACGTCAGCGCGGCAAAAGGCGAACACCCTAAGATGTTATTGATTATTTCGATGGAAAAACACAAAGATAAATGGGTTTTAGATGCGGCAAGGTTAACTTGGCAATGTAAAAACGGCCTGCATTTTGGCACAGACCGCTGTTCACAGAACCATTAACGACAAGTTAATGGCTTTAGCTTTTTAAACAGGGGCACACTATCTAAACATGTTTATAGGTTTCGCAGCGCAGCCCTCTGATTTAATGCTTCTACACCAGAGTGATTTTAGCAAACTTACGCTTGCCCACTTGGAATACCGCTGAGGTACCGGCATTAAGTTGAAGACGAGTATCTTCAATCTTATCGCCATCAATCTTAGCTGCACCTTGCTTAATCATCCTCATTGCATCAGAAGTCGAGCTGACAAGCCCAGCTTCTTTTAGCAAGTTAGCAATCGCAATACCGTCACCAGCAGCAATCTCTAACTCTTCGATATCATCAGGGATATTGCCTTTTTGGAAGCGACTAATAAACTCTTGATGCGCAGCTTCAGCTGCCGCTTCGTCGTGGAAGCGTGCAATGATCTCTTTAGCCAGTGCAATCTTCACATCACGTGGGTTAGCACCCGCTTCGACGTCTGCTTTAAACTGCTCAATCTCAGTCAACGGACGGAAAGACAGTAGCTCAAAGTAGCGCCACATCAACACGTCTGAAATCGACATGATCTTACCGAACATCTCACCTGCAGGCTCGCTCACACCAATATAGTTGTGTGCTGACTTAGACATCTTCTTAACGCCGTCTAAACCTTCAAGCAGTGGCATCATGATCACAGTCTGTGGCTTTTGACCCGCAGATTTTTGTAATTCACGGCCCATCAGCAGGTTAAACTTCTGATCAGTACCACCGAGCTCAACATCAGCCTCTAGTGCAACCGAGTCATAACCCTGTAGCAATGGATACATGAATTCGTGGATCGCAATTGACTGACCTGAACCATAACGCTTTTTAAAGTCGTCACGTTCCATCATGCGGGCAACCGTTTGCTGTGAAGCAAGACGGATCATACCGGCAGCACCAAGCGGCTCTAACCAAGTAGAGTTAAACTCGATACGGGTTTTAGCTGGATCTAAGATCTTATAAACCTGTTGCTTATAAGTCTCAGCATTGGCAAGCACTTGCTCACGGGTTAATGGTGGACGAGTGCTGTTCTTACCACTTGGGTCACCGACCATACCAGTGAAGTCACCAATCAAAAAGATCACTTCATGACCTAGCTCTTGGAAGGTACGCATCTTGTTCAAAATAACCGTGTGGCCAAGATGAATATCAGGAGCGGTTGGGTCGGCACCGAGTTTAATTTTTAACGGGCGACATTCTTTCAACTTCTCCAGTAGATCCGCTTCGAGTAATATCTCGTCGGTGCCACGTTTTATTTCTGCTAATGCTTGCTCTAAATCAGCCATATCGGCGCTTACTCCTGGGAGCCTAATCAAAAAAATATGGGCACTCATGTTACTTGTTAGCAAGCACAAATGAAAGTGTGTACACTAAAGGGATCAATAAGAAAGAGTGAATTTGGTATCAAGGTCAATGGGAAAGGTTATAACTTTATTTAAATTACTGCCAAAATTACATCAAATGCTCTTGTGCGGTTTAGTTTTTGTCACGCTAATCATTATTTTTTTGCCGTCCGATGATGTGCAAGCGTCCAAGCAAACGCCATCAGCAAATGGCGAATATGACGTTAATACCCGTTATGACGTGCCGCTGGCTTTTAGAAAACCAACACCACCATCGGCAGCGATGAGCGAGTCGACCCCGACTGAGCACAATAACACCCGTATAGCCACTCACATAGAGAACGGTCTCGAACAAACCAATAAGCAGCCACTCGCTCAAGCGTCTGAGAAGCCCCTTACTGCCATTGCTGTTACGCCAACATTAAACGAAAAACGTTTCCAAGTTAAAAGTGGCGATACTCTAGCAGCACTGTTTACTCGTGCAGGCTTAACGGCAAAAGATGTCTATGATGTCACCCAGCTCCCTAAAGCTAAAAAAAATCTACTGAAAATCATGCCTGGCGATAATTTAGTTATTGCTAAAAGTGAAGACGGCAAACTGGTTCAACTTAGGTATCATCTCGACAAAATCACCACCCTAATCGTTGATAATGCCCCAAGCGGTTATCAAGAGCACATTGTCACTAAAAAGGTTGAAGCGCGCTCTAAATTTGCCAGTGCGACCATTGAGAATAACTTCTGGAATGCAGGAGTTAACGCAGGACTGACGCCAAATCAAATCATGCAGCTAGCCACCATTTTCGGCTGGGATGTCGATTTTGCCTTAGATCTTCGTAAAGGCGATCAGTTTGCGATGATCTTTGAAGAAGAGTATGCCGATGGCGAGTTCTTAAAAAACGGTAATATTCTGGCGGCCGAATTTACCAACCAAGGCGATCGCTATACCGCGGTTAGGTATAAAGACGGTACCTACTACTCAGAAGAGGGCCGCAGCATGCGTAAAGCCTTCTTGCGCTCCCCGGTGGACTTTAAATATGTCAGCTCAAGCTTCAACCCCCGTAGACTGCATCCAGTAACGGGCCAGGTTAAGGCCCACCGAGGTGTTGATTACGTTGCCGCTGTTGGAACTCCGATTAAAGCGGCGGGTAACGGCCGAGTTATTAAGTCTAGTTATAATAAATACAATGGTAACTATGTGTTTATTAAGCATAACGATACCTATACCACCAAGTATCTTCATCTGACCAAGCGTAATGTAAAAACCGGACAATCAGTTAAGCAGGGGCAGATTATTGGTACCCTTGGCTCCACAGGCCGGGTAACAGGCCCACATCTTCACTATGAATTTATCGTTAACGGCGTTCACCGCAATCCTCGCACCATTAAGTTGCCTAAATCTGAGCCTATCGCAAAGAAAGAAAAGGCCCAATTTGCTACGCTTAGTAAGACAATGATGGCAGAGCTTGAACATAACAAACAGGTACAGATTGCAGCGCATTAGCGCTGCTGTTCTCATTAACACTGCCAGCGTTTTTTTCGTTGCTGGCAACAAGTACCCATTAGGTTTATAGGTCCAATACGATGAATAACAGTTATTACATAGGCTTGATGTCGGGCACCAGTATGGACGGCGTTGATGCGGTTCTAGTGAACTTTGACCATGACCAGCCAAGGCTTATTGCAACTCATACAGAAGAGTTACCCCGTGCTTTACTCATTAGCCTACAAAAGCTTTGCCTACCGGGTAACGATGAAATAAACCGCCTTGGTCACCTCGACCGCACGATGGGAAAACTATTCGCCAAGGCCGTCAATGCATTGCTTGAAAAAACCAACGTCGATAAGTCGCAGGTCATTGCCATCGGTAGCCATGGGCAAACCGTACGCCACATGCCTAATCTTGAAATGGGCTTCACCCTACAGATCGCCGATCCTAATACTATTGCTGTTGAAACTGGCATAAATGTGATTGCTGACTTTAGGCGTAAAGATGTGGCTCTTGGTGGCCAGGGTGCACCTTTAGTGCCCGCTTTTCATCAACACGTGTTTGCTAGCCCAAACCACCCACGCATTATCCTCAATATCGGCGGCATTGCTAATGTGACGTTCTTGCCGGGTAACACTCAAGATGTCACCGGTTTTGATACAGGCCCGGGTAATGGCTTAAGTGATGCCTGGATCCAGCATCAGCTTGGACAACCCTTTGATAAAGATGGCGAGTGGGCAAAGTCAGGAACCACGGATCAACAGATGCTGCAGCATCTACTGTCACACCCCTACTTTGCGCTTGCAGCGCCTAAAAGTACCGGGCGAGAGCTATTTAACCAAGCCTGGGCCGAACAGCAATTATCTGAATTTGGTCATTTAACTGAAGCAGATATTCAATCTACCCTGCTTGATTTAACCTGTTACAGCATCGCCAATGACGCTTTATTGTTATCAGATAATGCTGAGCTCTATGTCTGTGGCGGCGGAGCCTATAATTGCGAGTTAATGCACCGCTTACGCAAGCTGCTCCCCAATTACAAGGTGGTCACGACCGCAGAGCTAGGTATGGACCCACAATGGGTTGAAGCCATTGCTTTTGCTTGGCTGGCGATGAGACACCACAATGGTTTACCGGGCAACTTACCTGCGGTGACCGGCGCCTCTAGAGAAGCAATACTAGGCTCTTTCCACCCTGCAGATTAATCTATTATCCTATAAAGTTAGCGAATAGAATTAGTCTATACAATTAGCCAGTACGCTCATCTGTACTGGCTATCCTTACTGCAAAAAAACGACTTAATGTTATTTTTAATCTGCCTGCAATTCAATTTAATACAGTAACTTATGCTGTAGCTTTATCACATCACGCTTGTAGTTTTGCGATAAGGTCATCAGCAAGCTGTTATTACTGCTGATATAAGTCATCGCTCCTGAGCGTGGAATACTGCCCGATGGTAACTTCAAAATAGGCGTGATAAGCCCAGTATTGAATCGCCAAAAATTAATGAGCTGAAATCCACTACGACTCTTTCTAAAATAAACCCCTTTATCGGTTGCGACCCAGTTATAGCCTTCTCCGAAATGATTGGCACTGATCAGCTCGTTTAACTCACCAGGATTTGTCAGCGACAGCATCCACAGACCGTTTTTCCCAAGCTGGGTAAAGACTAATTTATCTTCTGCTATCATCTTGCCTAAACGCATATCGATTGGGCTTATCACCTGAGGTAAACGGTTATCAAGATAGAACTCAGTGATGCCATCTTTACTGCTTGCCAGCACCATATCATCATTCCAGCCCCAACTTGGACGGTTATGATCAAGGTACGGCGTCGCAAGAATGCTGATATTAGAGGTATTCATATCTAACACATGAATTTTATTGCCCTCATTTTTATCATCCGGTGCTAAAAAGGCCACCTTAGTGCCATCATGGGACCAGCTTGGATAAGCCACGCGGCGCTTAAGGTCAGTATGCTGACGCCTTTGCTGACCTGTTGCATCACTGCTCCAGATCTCATTAAACCCAGTTTCGTTGGACACATAGACAATTCGCTTAGTGACCGAGGAGTAATCTGGATTTCGATAGCTGTATTCAACTTGTAACAGTGGAAAGGTTGCTGTGGGAATCGATTGTTCTAGTGCAAACGAAGCCACCTGATAGTCGCGCATATAGTTGGAGTAGACCAGCTCATCACTATGAGGGATTGAGCGCGGGTAGCTCATACCTTCCACATCTAACGGCAAGATCTGTTTATTATCAATGCCCACTATATAGCCATTTCTGACCCCTGAATTTTCTGTGCTAAAAATCAGGCGCTCACTATCTTGATGCCAACTCAGGCCACGAATATCTTCCAAGCCATAAGTTAAGCGTTGCTCCTCGCCTGTTTGGGTATGTAGTATAAAGATATCTTCCGAAATGTTACCAAATCGGCGCGCAACAGCGAGCCAACTGCCATCGGGACTAAAGGCCACATCTCGGTCTCGGTAGCTGCAATTCTCAGTACAAGATAAGCGTTTAGGCTCTTCGCCTTGGGTGAGTAGAGACAACTCATAAAGACCCGAACCAAATCCCTCTCCCCCGTCCCAGATATACACTAGGCGACCACCGTCTGGAGCAATATCGATAGCCGAACTATAGGTGTAACAATCACCGAGTTTACGAGCTTCATTACTGTCTAAGTCAAGCTGAGTCAAATAACACTTATCCTCACTGCGATGCTCTGAACCATAATACAGCGCGCTGCCAGTAGCACTCCAAACAGCTCTAATTTCTGCTGTTTTTGTTGAAGTCAGTCGTTTTGGCGTTTCGGTAGGATTTTGCAGATCTTTAAGATAAAGGCTGGCGTATTTGTTATTACCACGACTGCCATACACTAGCCAACGACCATCGGGGGAAACCGCAGGGTAAAGCTCAGATCCCGCAGCAGAGGTTAAATTTTGCTTAACTGTCGGCACGTATCGAATACTGTCTTGATATAAATGATAGCCCCAAGATATTGCTATTAAAGCTAAAACTAGCCCACCAGCAAATGCCAACCTTTGATTAAACTGGGTTAAACGGCTAATCTTCAATTGAGCCTGTAAAAACAGGTCTAGCTCATCGACTAAGTCAGCATCGCTAAACTGGGGCTCAAGCAACAAACGGTAGCCCATCTTACGTACAGTCTCTATAACTTGCTCACTATCACTGCTTTGAACACTGCCTTGATTAAGCTGTTTTCGTAGATGCCAGATAGCATTAGTTAATGCTTTACTGCCAACATAGCTATTACCTTCCCAAATATTGTCTATTAGCTCTTCTCGAGTCACGACCTTAGGGTATTGCCGAGCAAGATAGCTTAATACTTCAATAAATTTTGGCTGAATGGAGACTTTGTTTGAAGGTTCGTCAGTCAATGCCGCATCAAAAAAATTAAGACTGTTATCGCTAGGGTTAACCTCACAAAGTCCTAATCTAAAAATGGCCTCTTTTTTTATTTCTCTCATTAATACTCCTGCTACCGCTCATATTTCTGTCATCAACAATCTCAAACCCGACCTAAAACTCACATCTATTCAACATAGATATTGCGATAACAACAGCACCAAAATACACGCTAAGCCAGTGAAAGTAAAAGCAATAGAGATTAAATAGACATATAAACAACAAATAAACGACCCAACACCGATTGCCGTTCACTTACAAATTAATTACAAATGGTTGCAGTTGATAACCAGCAGTAGATAAATTGGAAAATCGACAGTATTCATCCCTGGAATGACGCGTTTAAATCATCTGAGATTTTACAAAAAAATGATTAACGTGTTTGGGAAAATTATAAAAATAAGGACTGCAATCAATGAAATCGAAGATGAAACCTAAGATGAAACCTAAGATGAAACCTAAGATGAAACCTAAGATGAAACTTTCAGCATTAAGCCTGGCCATCAGTATGGCCGCGCTAACACCATCAACTTTATTCGCGGCTGAAGCCGCAGATAAGAAAGCAGCAGATCAAGAGATGGAAAAAATTGAGGTAACAGGATCACGTATTAAACGTGCTGATTTCGAAGGTGTCCTGCCTGTTACTGTTATTACAGCCGACGACATTGCCAACAGCGGTCTTAACTCTATTTCAGAAGTACTGCAATCATCTGTCGCTAACACTGGTGGTTCACTTAATGGTGAGAGCGATGGTTTCACAGACAGTGCTAGCTCAGTTAACCTACGTGGTATGGGCGCCAACAGAACCTTGGTTCTTATCAACAGCCGCCGTCAAGCCTCTTTCCCAAGCGCTGCAGGTGGCACCTCAAACTTTGTTGATGTATCAGACATTCCTACAGCAGCAGTAGAACGCATCGAAATTCTAACCGGTGGTGCATCGGCAATTTATGGTTCAGATGCCGTTGGTGGTGTAGTCAATATTATTCTGAAAAAAGAGTACGAAGGCGCGAAAGTTTCAGCTAAATATAATGATCCAACTCAAGGCGGTGGTGAGCAACTCGATCTGTCTTACCTGCAGGGCTTTAATACCGATAAGAGCCAGACGCTATTAATTCTTGAATACAAGAAAGTAGAGTCAATTCAAACCTACCAACGTGATGATCTTTACAGCCCAGCTTACTATGAAGATGAAGACGGTGACCTTCGCTGGGGCGCTGGCCCATATGGTGACGC
Organism: Shewanella sp. 0m-8; assembly: GCF_052977265.1. NCBI lineage: Bacteria > Pseudomonadati > Pseudomonadota > Gammaproteobacteria > Alteromonadales > Shewanellaceae > Shewanella > Shewanella sp. 0m-8. Next base: position 83,631 of record NZ_JBRIMB010000008.1, read on the forward strand.
TTCAGCATCTAGCTGGGCTTCATGGGTTCGTGACTACGGTAAAGTGTATACCAGCGACAAATATAGCCCTGTCGATGAAGCACAATGCACCAACCTATTTGGTGATAAAGGCATCTACACTCCAGCGGGTTCTTACGATTGTTACTATGACAAATATGCTGACCGCGGCCTGCAATCTGCTTATGACCGCGTAAACTTAGTTTTAAACTCTACTTACGACTTAAATGATGATTGGCAGCTTTACGGCATGATCAACGCATCATACAAAGAAGCCACCAAGTACAAAGATGAAAAAGGTTTCGGTGCATACATATATGAAGACGAAGCCACTGGTGCAATGAGCTACGACAAGTACGAATTTGACGATTACAACAAATTCCAGATGCGTCGCCGTATGGAGGAGTTTGACGGTCCACGTACTTACGATACCCAAAATACTAAGGCATCGGTCTCATTTGGCGCTGACGGTAATATTGGTGATTATGAGTTAGATATCTCCTGGTCAAGCAGCTACAACAAGTACGAGAAGCAAAATCATCATATGGTGAAAGCGGATGCACTGCTAGACATTGTCACTTTCGACCCAAATGACACAGATGCTGCTAAGTGGTACCCAAATAATCAGCTTACGACCGAGCAAGCGAATATGCTTATTGGTGATTCGACTAAAAATTCAGACTCTAGTATGCACCAGTTCCAGGCAGTGTTTGCCGGAGACTTAATGGAGTTACCGGCCGGAACCGCAGGCTTTGCAACTACAGCCGAGTGGGCACGTGAAAGCTATGAAGATACCCTAGATGAAGTGACTTCAAGCGGCGGTTATATCGGTATGGGTGGTACCGGTGGTAAGGGCGACCGTGACCGCGTCGCTGTAGCGGGTGAGTTACAGATCCCACTACTGGCTAATATGCCGGGGGTTAGGTCTCTAGACCTATCTGCAGCACTGCGTTACGACCAATATTTAGATGATTCAGATGTAGGCGGCGCAACCACACCACAAGTTGGACTTTCATACCGTCCGATTGATGAAGTCATGGTTCGAGCCAACTGGGGTAAGAGCTTTAGAGCACCAGACATGCACCGTTTATACGCAGGCCTCACTCGAGCTTACGGTTCTACCTCATACCCGCATCCAACCATTCCAGATGAGGTATATGAAGATAATTACAGCAGCATAAGCTCAGGTAATGTCAACCTTGAAGAAGAAAAGGGTGAGTTCTGGAACCTTGGTGTGGTCGCTAATATTACCGACAACGCAGACATCACGGTTGACTGGTGGAACATCGAACTTGATGGAGCAGTAAAAACGATCTCAACCGATGAGATGTTAGACGACGAAGCCAAGTATAAGCAAACAGGCAACTACACTAGCTGTGACCAAATGGATGTTGTCGGTTACCTAACAGAACTCGATGATGATGATATTGAGAACATCTCTTGTATGCGTAAAGGTCCAATCAACAGTGCATATGAAGCATCTGAAGGTATTGATACTAGCTTTAACTACCAATTCCCAGAAACTGCTATTGGAGATTTTAAATTTAAAGTTGCTGCCTCTTACCTAATTAAGAAAGAGTACCAAGAGCGCGTCGATAGCGAAATTGAAGAGCAAACAGAGACCGATTACTTCCCTAAATGGAAAGGTAATGCGAGCCTAAGTTGGAATTATGAAGACTTCAGCGCAACGGTTGCTTACTACTACACTGGTGAAGCAAAAGGAACTGACACCTTTACCCTTATCGATGCCGATGGCGAAGAGTATGAGGAAGATGATTACACTGATACGCTAGATGCTTATCAAGTCGTCAACATTACCTTGAGCTACTACGCACCTTGGGAAGGTCGATTCACGGCAGGTGTTAAAAACCTAACCGATGAAATGCCACCTTTGTACGATGAGCGTAACGACAAGCACAATGACTGGCCTTTCTATGAAGATGACAACAGCAGTTATTCAAATACTGGTCGTAGTCTGTTCATTGGTTACTCTCAGAAGTTTTAATCTCGTAGATATATAAACAAGTAGTTACCCAAACGACTTGAAGTTGTGTCTTCAGGTTGTTTGGACGTAAATCTCCCTTTTATGACGAGAAATAAGCGCCCAATGTTGGGCGCTTATCTTTATCGCCACGAACATCGTCACTATTCCTATTATCAGGAGATAAGAATGTCTCTAAACCCGCTCTTAATGAATGCCCTGATAGCCATTTGCAGCCTGCTATTATTCAGTTCAAATGCGTTGAGCAATAGCTATCAATTACCGAGTCAGGCACTGCAAAATGTGGTTGAGCAAACTAAAAATGTAAGTACTCGCTTATCTCAAGACAAACAATGGCTGGCGGTACTGACCCCAAGAAAACATTTATCAATTCAAGCACTGTCGCGCAGCGAGCGAAAACTCGCAGGCCTTAGAGTGTCTACGGCTCAACTCACACCTAGCCGAGTTAAATATAGCTATATCGCTATATCGCTTATCAATATTGCTAAGCAAGGCGCCGCAATAAAACCTATTAAGATTCATTTACCCAAGGGGATGCAAGCTGCCAGTGTGAACTTTTCGCCAGATAGCCGCTACTTAAGCTACATTGGCCTTACTCAAGCCGGCGCGAATATCTATGTTTACGACATCAAAAATGGCCACAGCCACAAACTAACGAGTCAGCGCCTCAATGCCACTTTAGGGCTTAAGTACATCTGGCAAAATGACAGTAAGGGAGTGTTTACTAACTTAGCTGTCACAGCCTCCTTGTTAGAATCAGAACACACGCCTATCGCGCCCAACATAAGCGAAACCTCTGGGCAAAAAGCGCCTCGTAGAACCTATCAAGATCTATTGCAAAACCCTCAGGATGAGGCAGAGTTCTCAGCATTAACCACCAGCCAACTGAGTTTTATCGCCCTTGATGGCAAGATCACTCCAATCGGCAAACCCGCCATCAATATTAGCTATAGCTTGTCGCCTGATGATCAATACCTGATCGTGAAGCGGATTTCTGCACCTTTCTCCTATATGGTGAAATATTACGATTTTGCGCAAACGGTTGAGCTGTTTAATCGCGCAGGAGAACAACTGCAAACCCTTGCCAAATTAGAGAGCAGTGAATATCGACCACCGGGCAGTGACTCAGTGCGAAAAGGGCTACGCATGATCCATTGGCGCAGCGATAAACCCAGCAGTCTCGCCTTTGTTAAAGCCTTAGATAAAGGTGATAGCCGCATAAAAACCGCTTATCGTGATGAGCTGCTACAGCTTGAGGCGCCCTTTACTCAACCAGCAATAGCATTAACTAAAACGCCATGGCGCATAAGTAAGATACAGTGGGCAGAGCAAAACATGGCACTTATCACAGAGCGCCAATCAGATAAAAAACAGATGCGAGTAAGTCTTTTAGATACCTCAAAAGCCAGTGATAACTCACTCGCGCTTTGGTACCAAAAGGCAATTCGCGACACTTATAAAGACCCAGGCCAATTGTATCGACAGACTGCAAAACTCAATGGTCAAAGCTTAGGCCGAGTTATCAAGCTGCATAATAACGGACTGCTACATTATGGTTTAGGGGCATCCCCTGAGGGTTACCAGCCATTTTTAAAGTCATCCCCCCTCGTTATTGATAAAACATCATTGGCAATCAATGATTCAACAACGCTGTGGCAGTCATCACCTCTACAGCTAGAAAGCATCAAATATATTGTCAACCTCAAACCACTAACACTTATCATTAGCAGGCAAACCGCTGATACGCCGTCCCACCTAGTAATGCTTAATGTCGACTCGGGGCGCGAGCAGCTACTGTACCAAAATCAAAATAAACTAAACGCCTACCAAGGCATGAGCAGGCAACTGATTAATTACCATCGTGATGACGGCCTCCCCTTATCTGGCGTACTTTATCTCCCAGCTGGCTATAGCAAAGATGACGGTCCTTTGCCGGTACTCATGTGGGCTTACCCACGTGAATACAAAAATGCAGAGGTCGCCAGCCAGATCAACTACTCGCCCAATCAATATAACCAGATTAGCCCTAAAGGCCCGGTGCCTTTCGTGGCTAAGGGTTTTGCGGTTTTCGATAAGGTTGCCATGCCGATAGTCGGTGAGGGGAATGAAAAACCTAATGACAGTTTCCGTCATCAATTAGTCGCCAACGCTAGCGCCGCCATTGATACCTTGGTCGAGATGGGAGTAGCTGACAGAGAACGGGTGGCTATCGGCGGACACTCTTACGGCGCCTTTATGGTCGCAAACCTGCTTGCGCATTCAGATTTATTTGCTGCTGGTATCGCTCGAAGTGGTGCCTATAATCGCACCTTAACGCCATTTGGCTTTCAACATGAGAAACGTAATTTCTGGGAAGCCCCTAGCCTATATCAACAAATATCACCTTTTACCCATGCAGATAAAATCGATGAACCACTGCTATTGATGCATGGTGAAATGGACTCAAACTCTGGCACCTACCCAATGCAATCGGCAAGACTATTTAAAGCGATCAGAGGACTCGGTGGCCAAGCACGATTAGTGACTCTGCCTTATGAAAGTCATAGTTATAAGGCCAAGGAGTCGATCATGCACATGCTTTGGGAGCAAGAGAGTTGGCTTGAGCAACACCTTAAAACAACCGAGCTTGTCAGGGGCAGTGAAGCCTTTAACAAGGCCAAGCCCGCTCCAACACACGTTACGTTTCATTAAGCCCCCCGAGTTTGACTCATTTGTAGTTACTGACTCAAACACGGACTCACGATAAAGATAGGGTTAATTGCTCGGCTTATTAAGCCGAGCAGCCCATACCGATTGGCTAATAAACAAACCCTTGTTAACCACTCAAAGTCTTGCTGTCTATCAAGGCGTTGAGTGGGACTTCAATGCAGCAATATATTTAGCCACGTCTTCTCTTTTTTAGGATAAGCAGACTATGACTTGTTTAGATACCGCTCTACGAATATCGGCAATTTGTTCAAGCGTCATTTATGGCGCCCTGTTTAGTTCAGTCACAATGGCACAAACCGATGACCCATTTGCTCCTGTCATAGCCGCAGAGTACTTACCCAAGAATATTATCTACCTGATTGGTGATGGTATGGGACCTGCGTATACCACAGCCTACCGTTACTATAACGACAACCCTCAAACCCAAAGAGTCGAGAAGACTATTTTCGACCAACTGTTAGTTGGCATGTCGAGCACTTATCCTGACGATGACACTGTTGTCACCGACTCTGCAGCGGCTGCGACGGCGCTCGCAACCAGCTACAAAACCTACAACGGTGCGATTTCGGTTGACCAGCAACACAGCCATTTCCCTACTCTGCTAGAAATGGCAAAATCCCAAGGGAAAACCACTGCGGTAGTGGTCACCTCGCAAATTAATCACGCCACTCCAGCAAGTTTTCTCGCTCATAATGAAAGCCGCCGTAACTACGACCAGATAGCCGACAATTACTTGAGTAACCTTATAGATAAAAGGCCCGTGGCCGATCTTATGCTCGGTGGAGGTACGCAATACTTTGTACGTGATGACAAAGATCTCACCCAAGAGTTTCAAGAGTACGGCTACCAATACATAGACAAACTCAGCGACTTAAATAGCATCGAAGGCTTACCTGCCTTAGGCTTATTTGCACCAAAAGGCTTACCTGCCGCCATTGAAAGTGAAGATCCGCTGAGACTCACAACCATGACACGTAAAGCCTTAAGCCTTTTGTCCGCAAAAGGTGCCCCGTTTGTCATGATGGTTGAGGCAAGCCAAATAGATTGGTGTGGTCACAGTAACGATATCGCCTGCGCGATGAATGAAATAGATGACTTTGCCAACACACTAAGCCTGGTTAAACGCTATGTCGATAATCACCCAGATACTTTATTGGTCGCGACAGCGGACCATTCTACAGGCGGCCTGACATTAGGCACCGACGGCACCTATCAATGGAAAGGCCAATTGCTGCATCAAGTACATAGCTTACCAAGCACGATGGCCAAACTCATCATTGCCAGCCCCGATGTATTAAATGACTTAGCCGCATTTAGCACGTTTTTACGGCCCCATATCAGTATTGCTATCGAAGATAAAAAAATAGACGGGCTAAGAAAAAAGCTTAACTCTCGCTTATCTCACCACAAGCATGAAAAGCAAATAACTGACGACCTTAAACAAGCAATTGATAAGCTGACCTATACTGGATGGACAACAGGGGGCCACGACGCCATCGATGTACCCATTTACGCTTACGGTAAAGGCGCACTGTACTTTAGAGGCCATAAAGACAATACCGAAATTGCCGCGACGCTTATTCAGATGGTGCAAGATGAGCGTTACAAGGTTAATTAGTCTGTCTTATCTGCATTATAATGATGAGTCATTGGCATTGTCAGATAATAAAATTCACTTTTTAGCTATTTACTTAACCCTTTATTTAGGACAACTTAAAGTAACAAAGTCTTATTTTAAAAGTCGACAAGCTATTTACAACAAATAGAGTCGGCTTAAAACACAAGGAACAGTTATATGAATATGACTCAAAAAATGACGGCTGAATTCATCGGCACGCTTTGGCTTGTCTTAGGTGGCTGTGGTAGCGCCGTCTTAGCCGCAACTTTCCCCGAAGTGGGTATTGGTTTTCTAGGTGTTGCGTTTGCATTCGGCTTAACAGTGCTGACGATGGCATTTGCCATTGGTCATATTTCGGGATGTCATTTAAACCCCGCGGTCTCTGTTGGACTCTGGGCTGGTGGGCGTTTTCCTGCATCAGAATTACTCCCCTATATTATCGCTCAGGTTGCCGGAGGTATCGTTGGCGCAGGTATTTTGTATCTTATCGCCTCAGGTCAAGATGGCTTTAACCTATCGGCTGGCTTTGCCTCAAACGGCTATGGCGACCGATCACCTGGGGGCTACAGTTTAACCGCGGCACTCATTTGTGAAATCGTGATGACGTTATTTTTCCTACTGATAATTCTTGGCGCTACAGATGCTCGCGCGCCAAAAGGCTTTGCCCCTATTGCTATTGGCTTAGGGCTCACCCTTATCCACCTAATCAGTATCCCGGTTACAAACACCTCGGTAAATCCCGCTCGAAGTACTGCTCCAGCGTTATTTGTTGGCGAAGCCGCACTGTCTCAACTGTGGTTGTTTTGGGTTGCCCCTATAATTGGAGCGATCATCGCTGGCATGATTTACAAAATATTCGATGCTAAAAAATAGCAAGCGCTAAAGAAAACAGAGCCTAAATCGGCTCTGTTTTCTTTTTCAATAGTCAGCTTGGTGCTATTATCCCTTTAATCGGCGCGTTCTCCTTGTTTGAAGGCTCGCCACATTTTAAATAAAGAGATGTAAACCATGAGCAACAAAAACAAAAGCCTAAAGCAAATTACTGAAATGACGCCAGAATCTCGCTATGACTATCTTGTTGAGCAAGCAAAAGAGCACAACACACTGTGGTCATTACAAGATTTAGACGGCTGCGTAATGCTGACTACTGAAGAGGAAGATTGTATTCCGATGTGGCCAACTGAAGAAGCTGCCGCACTTTGGGCTGTTGATGACTGGAAAGATTGCCAGGCGTTATCGATTCCAGTTGATGAGTGGTTAGAGCGTTGGGTTCCTGGTATGCAAGACGACGACCTCTTCGTTGCTATTTTCCCAGTACAAGATGATTTAGGTGTGGTGATCCCACCACACGAGCTTGAAGAGCGTCTAACGCCTAAAAAGCGTCACTAATCATAAGACCGCTTATGGTAAGCCATTTAGGCTTACCATTTTTACGCTTTTATCTGCTCATAAAACGATAAAGAGAATAAAAAGTGGATACCAAACCCCCTGCACGCTCTATCGCTGATTCAGCAACACAATCAGCAACACAATGCGATATTAGCTCAACCACAGACTCCCCCCCTGCGACGCAAAGTGGACTATCTGCAACAAAAGTCGCCATGCCCAAACGCCTCATTGCCCTACTCATATTTTTTGTGATGATCTCCGTGAGCGGGTTAATAGCAAAACAAGGCGTACTGTTTTGTATCCTGACCTTATTTATAGTGTTAGCCATCATAGGTAAGCAAAAAGCGGGACTTATCATGCTTAGGGTCTACACCTCATTGCAGCTCGCCGTTGTCAGCATACTACCTCTTGTGCTTTACGATCCTGACAACCTCGCAGCATCAGGACCATCAAGCTTTGCCATTGGCAGCTTCAAGGCACAGCTCCCAGACTGGCTGATATTTGGCATACTCATTTTATTAGCGATTGTGCAGGTATGGATTGCATTTACAACTAAGGTGGGACGCTACTTTAATCGAGAGATGAACCTCAACATTATGCGTTAACGCGACTTACAGATATAAAAATTACAGATATGAAAAAGCCGTCATTAGACGGCTTCTTTATATCTCGAGCTTCTACTCAATCAATTAGATTAAACAGAAAAACTCGCGCCACAACCACATGTGGTGGTCGCGTTTGGATTCTTAACAAAGAAGCGAGAACCTTCAAGGCCTGAAGTGTAATCCACTTCACCACCAACAAGATATTGCAGGCTCATTGGATCGACAACCAACTGAACACCTTGCTTCTCGACTGTAAAGTCACCGTCGTTTACTTTCTCATCGAACGTAAAGCCATACTGGAAACCAGAGCAACCGCCACCTGTTACGTATACACGTAGCTTAAGTGCGTCATTTTCTTCCTCTTCTAGCAAGGTTTTTACTTTTGAAGCCGCCGCATCGGTAAAGCGAATTGGCAAAGCATCTTCAGCTTGTTCAGTCATTACTACCTCTTAGATCTGTTTGCTGTGCAGAATTATCTAATACCTGACCATTTTGTTCAAGTATTATGCCCTGTTCTTTTTCATCCACAAGTAAATCTTGTGCATTATACTCTTGTTCCGTTTGTGAACCTTTGGTCCAACGGCTCGCAGGCACGATGACTTTGGCCTTCACTCTAGACAAGCTAAAGCCTTCAGGCAATGTAAATTCCCCTTCTAATACCTGAAAATACCTAAATTTGAATTTAAACGAGGCATCAGTCAAATCCGACAATTTTAGGGTAAGGGTTTTACCGTCTTGTAAGCCGATTAACGTCACTTCACTGCGACCCGATAACGAGCGCTTACGCTTCTCTAACTGTGTCAGTACCAATTTAATTCGATATTGACGTGGCTCAAGGCTTGGCTCAATCTCTAATGCATTAATCGCGACACCGTCAGCGATATTTTCCGGCGCCATCACACTACGATAAAATGCCAGTTCACGCTCCAGCTCATTTTGTTTCACATTTTGCTCAACAAACATTGTCTGCATGTTATTGTTAGCTTCACGCTCTAATGCTAGTTCGATATTACGTGCAGCCAAGGTTTGTGCTTGTTGCTGCAATTGCAGAATATACTGCTCTGATTTATCAGCCTTAACCTCAGCTTTAGGCAGGTAGTGCAGTTTTGCAACATCATAACTGAGCGCACCTAAAGCAAAGGACACCAGTAATAAAAGCAGTAAATAAACACTTGAGGGTCTAATTTGTCGTTCAATCACTTGCAAGCGATCGAGCCAACGATGATAATTTGGCATTAAGTAACAGCCCCTTAATAAAAAATCTCACATTTAACTATCAATGTGACAAACATACATTTTGGAAATTTCTGTGCATCAAACAATTGTTAAGAAGCGAGAGCAATTTCAAAAGTACCTACATACCGACCTTAAAGACACGCTGTCGCAAGCTAAGGTCAGTGTACAGTTATGTTTGCTCGCATTGCTATTTGCACTATTTGCGTCCGGCATCATTCTTCTTTTTAGATTATTACTGCTTTGGTGTGACACCTTCACCAAAACTCAGGTGATGAATTTTACGGATATCATCGATGACTGGCGAGTACTATTACCGCTTTTAGGCTCATTTTTAATCTGGGGTGTCGCAAAAATGGGATCTCAGCGTTATAAACGTATGGGCATCGCCTATGTGATCCACAGAGTTAAACTGCATTACGGCAAAATTCCACTGCAGTCTGCCCCTGGTCAATTCTTTCAAGCTCTGTTTGCGCTTGCGACTAATTTCTCTGTCGGTAGAGAAGGTCCTGCTATTCATTTAGGCGCGGTGAGCGCTAGTGTACTCGCCGAAAAATTTAAACTGCCAGACAACAGCGTAAGGGTGATGTGTGCCAGTGGTATAGCAGCAGGTATTGCCGCCATTTTTAACGCGCCTTTGGCCGCTGTCATATTTGTATTTGAAGTGGTGCTCAGAGAATACAAAATCCATTACTTCTTCCCCATTATGCTCTCTGCCATTTGCGGCGCACTCAGCAGCCGACTGGTGTTTGGTGATGTACATGAATTCGAGCAGATTGGCGTAGCAGTGATCCCCTTAAGCCAATATCCACTGCTGGCAGTATTTGGGGTAATACTTGGCTGCATCGCCGCATTTTTCAACGCAAGTCTTCTTAAAGTGACGGCTATCGGACAACACTGGCCGCTAATTAACCGCTTACTGCTTGCTGGAGCTGTCACTACATTAGTCGGTTTAGTACTACCACAAGCGATTGGTAGCGGTGAGCTCGCCATTGCAGAGACCATTAACCAACATCCCAGCATTCTATTTTTAAGTGCGATTTTAATCGGTAAAATCATAGCGACCATTGCCGCTATCGGCCTTGGGATCCCAGGCGGACTGATTGGCCCTCTTTATGGAATTGGCGCACTACTTGGCACCATACTGGCTTTAGTCTGTTCGCTAATGTTCCCAAGTATTGCACCCTATATTGGCCTCTATACTATTATCGGCATGACGGGCATGATGGGCGTCTGTTTAAGTGCGCCACTAGCGGCGCTTGTGGCATTAATAGAGCTGACCAACAACGCCTCAATTATTTTGCCCTCAATGTTTGTGGTGATCCCAGCCTTCTTGATTGCTCATCAAGGCTTTAATACTAAGTCCATTTTTTTTAAGCAGCTTGAAATAATGGGCTTAGGTTATAAAGTCGCACCGGTAAACCTTGGGTTGCAAAAAGTGGGCGTCAGGCACTTAATGGATAAACGCTTCGTCATCGTTTACGACAATCAAGAGCTTTTATTAGAGGTACTTAAGCGCGCCGAAGGCCGCTCTGTATTAGTTCGCAATGCTCAAGGTATTGTAGAAATGTTGCAGCTAGAGCTACAGGTACAAGATGATGCAAGCGCGTTAACGCGTCACCCAATTCAGGGATTACCCGACACCTCAACGCTCAATGAAGTGTATGCGATTCTTTCAAAATACCGACGAGGCGAGGTCTACATCTACCAGCAAGAAAGCGACAATATTGTTGGGGTAATTAACTGGGGATCACTACAAAGAGAGATCCGTTCTGGTCAGGTGTAACCTTGTCCTAAACAGCTAGCTTATCAAGCCCCCTTATTTAGTGTGTAAAGCACAATATTGGACGAATTTACTGAATAACAGCGCCTCTAGACAATGGGCTAAATTCCCGTTAGGGGTTAAATAGTTCTGCATGCATCCTCTCAGCTCTTCATGCCATCAAGGGTTTTGAAACAAGTTACAACCCAAAGACAGCATCTTTAACATATAGGATTTAATCTCACTTTCACCTATGTTCGACAATTAATTGCAGCATATTTTCGGCTAATTAATTATCAGTAAAAGAGTAAAAAACACCCCAACAGTTCCAAGCGATGCTACGCAGCCTTTCGACAAAACGCTCAAACATTCTACCGATTACAGATTAAAAACCAATCCCCAGCATCTACAACACCTCAGAACAATAAAGCAGCAACAATCAGCGAACAATTCCCGCCTCTTACACTTTCAGCCAACAATAGAAGTAAAAACCGACATTACGTGTATTTATTCGGCATTTTCACAACTTTTTAGATCTTTTTACAGGCTAAAGCTCACATTTCTCTGTATTTTCACGAACTCAAACGCTTTCTTTTACCAATAACGACAATGAAGTACTCGAAAGCATTGATATAAAAACGTTGCAAGGTCGTAACCTGGTGCTAGCACCAAGGAGTTATCTGCAAATAAGGTAAGGCGAGTTTACTGGGGCCGCTTAACCAAGAGTAAACAACATCTCCCGATAAGGGCACGCTATGAGTGTAATAAATAATAAATTAGCAGCGCTAGTTGTGCTCTCAGCATCAGTACTTGGCTTTAGCAGTCAAGCCGTTGCAGAGAACTATCAGCAGCTGCTCAACATGTGTATTGCTTGCCACGGAGTCGACGGTAGTAATGAATTCAACTCGATCCCAAATCTAAAGGGACAGAACGCGGCATACATGGTTGGACAACTAAAAAACTTTAAAGCTGACAAACGCCAAGACAAGACGATGAGTAAAGTCGCTAAACTGTTAACCGAAGAACAGATGCAGGCAATGGCAGTTTATTTCAATACAGGTAAGGAACAAGATTAATGGCTATCGATAGACGTAATTTTTTAAAGGGCGCTGCGGCGACCTCAGTAACAGCCATGCTCCCGCTAAACTGGGCCTTTGCATCAAACCGCCCTGCCGGTATTGAGCCGTTAGACGTATCTGCGGTTAAGTGGAAGAATGTTGATGACTTACCAGGCCACTTTAAAGTACTTAACTCAAGCCCACTCAACGCATTCCCACCAGAGCATTTACTTGCGCCAGTTAAAACGCCAGCCGACGTAGCGTTTATTCGTTGGAACGGCCAGATGCCTGAGTTCGACAAGATAGATCCTGACACGTGGGAATTCACTGTTGATGGTGAGTCAATCGAAACACCTAAGACCTACACAATTGCTGAGCTTAAAAAGAAGTTCAAGACCCATACTCAACAACTTGTTCTAGAGTGTGGCGGTAACAGCCGTGAGAACTTCTATCCAAACGCTAAGGGTAACCAGTGGAGTAACACTGCGGTATTCTGTGCAGAGTGGACTGGTGTATTAATTAAAGACGTACTTGCTGACTGTGGCGTGAAAAGTGACGCAGTTTATACCGCTCACTATGGCGCAGATAAGCATATCAGCGGTAAAGGCGCAGCCATCTCTCGCGGTGTACCAATCGATGCAGCCATGAATGAAAATGGCATGATTGCATGGGGCATGAACGGCGAAGATATTCCATATATGCACGGTTACCCACTGCGTATCGTATTCGGTGGTCGTCCTGGTTCTGTTTCACAAAAATGTGCTACGGGTATGGGCGTGAGAGATCGCGTTCACGATGGTAAGAAAATGGGCGCACCTGCTTATCAAGTCCCTAAGCACCCTGTTGCACCTGGTGAAAAAGTTGATAACAAAGACTTTAAGATCATTGAAGAGATGATTGTTAAGTCATTGATTACTTCGCCGCAAACTGGTGGTGAAATGTCACTAGGCAAAACGCTTTCAGTAAGCGGTCATGCTTGGGCTGGTATGCGAGATGTCGCTAAAGTTGAAGTCAGTTACGACTACGGCACAACATGGCAAACAGCCGCGTTAACTAAGCCTGTAAACCCTACAGCATGGCAACAGTGGAATATTGACCTTAAGCTTCCACAGACTGGTTACTATGAGATTTGGGCTCGCGCAACGGACACTAAAGGCGATACTCAGCCTATGGTTCAGCCACAGTGGAACCCGAAAGGTTACCTATTTAACGGTTGTCACCGAGTGGCAATAAGGGTCGTATAATGACAAAGACTCTGTTTACGGCAGGCTTGCTTGCCTTAAGTAGCTTAATAGGGGTTCAGGCTGCCGATGCTGTGCCAGTTAAAAGCTACCCAGTAGATCCTGTATCAGGCCTTATCATGGCACCCGGCTGGGAAATGGTGGACCAACAATGTAACGCCTGCCATACCACCTTGATTATTCCGCAGAACAAAGGTAACCGCGAAGTTTGGCGCGATACCATTCAGTGGATGATTGATACCCAAGGCTTGTGGGATCTTTCTGATACATGGGATCCGGTACTCGACTACCTCTCAACTTATTATGATGAGACAGGTATCGATATGAAGATCTTTAGACGTAAGCCATTGGAGGCCGATCAAATGCCACCACTGCCAACATCAAGCAAGGAAGGTTAAGATGCGTAATCGTTTAATTAAACAAGTCTTAGCAACCAGCTTGATATGGGCAACGACAACGGTAGCCACTGTTCAGGCCGAGACAGATACATCCTTTAAAGATACCCTTGCATTGCAAGGACTCAAGCTTGAGTCAAGCGCACTGAACTATAAAGCGGATGCGAGCAAGGGTGAAGCGCTGGCTAGCCAACGCTGTATCGCTTGTCATGGTGATGCCATGCTTGGCATGATGAAGACCTATCCCGATCTTAAAGGTCAAAAAGCGGCTTACCTATTCAAGCAGTTAGTTGACTTTAAGCGTGGCGATCGCACGGATCCCTTAATGCAAGGGCAAGCAGGCATGCTTTCAGAAACTGAAATGAAAGATATTGCTTACTACTACTCGACGCAAACCGCCTCGGATTTAAGTCAGTAGCCTTAAGCGGTTGTCGAAACAAGCCTTAAGCGGTTGTTGCAATGAGCCACTAAAAAGCCCAGATAATACGATTATCTGGGCTTTTTATTAATACGCACTCAGTTAAAAACAGTTGAATATGATTAGTACTATCCAGCGGCTGCTTGCACTCTAGCGGCTGCTCTACTTCGTCTCCCAATTAGCAGAAAAAGCATAAAAGCTTATTTACCCTCACCTACATCACATTGCTGATACTTAACAACTAACTATTAGCTGAAACCCAGCTAAAAGCTGGTACGTTTAATCTATCAATCAGATAGTTACGCAGTAACCCCCTGCTTAAACCATCAGTTGATATTTTCAGTGATCGTTACTTGGAAGTTTACATCTAGTTAACAATGGAGGACGATAGCATTTAGATCGACTAAATTAACATTGGTGACTAATCCAAAATTTTCAACATAAAGGAGTGCGTATGCTTAAGAAGCCTCAAACACTTATCGCCCTTGCCGTGTTAGCCGCTTTATTGATTCTTTATGCAGCCAACTCCCAATTTAATCCTGAAAGCGGTATCGAAACGGTGACTAAACAACAAATGGATCCCCCCTTAGCCGATAAGCCATTAGCCACAGTTTCACAATCAGAAAAAGTCGTGTCACCGAGCGCGATACAAACTCCTGAAACATCAACTTCTGAAATACAAAACAAGAAAACCGTTGCTGCCGATCTTGCGACTGCAACAGGCTCTAGCGAAACCCAAACCAGCTTTACCAAAGTATCAGACAACCGACCGAAGAAAATGCCTAAAGACGTTGTAATCAACTCGCTAGATGAGTTAAGCGACTTATTTGATTCACTTAATTACAACACTCAAAGCTGGAGAGAAGGCAATAGGGAGGTACCTAGACTCACCTTTGAGTCAGTAAGAAAAGGTTGGGAAGAAACCACAAATAAAATCCCAGTACAACAGAAGAAAATGGTGTTTTTCCGCTTGCTTGCGCCGCTTATTCTCGTCGCAAATGAAAACATTTTATTAGAGCGCCGCCTGATTGAATCCGCTCCTTTAAATGATGCAGTGTTACAAAAAATTGCATTCAAATACAAGATAGTCAAAGACGAAGACACCCCGCTCACCGAACAGCAAAGGCAAACACTTCTAGAAGAGGTCGATATTATGCCGCCCTCATTAGTGTTAGCACAGGCTGCAGAGGAAAGCGGCTGGGCCACATCACGATTTACCGTTGAAGGTAATGCCTTTTTTGGGCAATGGGACTTCAGTGGCAAGGGGATGGTGCCCAAGCAGCAGCGTAAAGAGTTAGGGAATTACGGCTTGGCGCGTTTTGACACCCCACTGGCTTCGGTAGAAGGTTATATGCTCAACCTCAACACTAACAATGCCTATAAAAAGCTCAGAGAATTACGCGCTGGTTTACGCGCTGACAATAAACCGATCACAGGCTTAGAGCTTGCTGGAACCTTAGATAAATACTCAGAGCGAGGCCAAGCTTATATTGATGGAATCCGTCAGATGATCCGCTATAACAAGTTAGATCAAGTCGATGAAGCTTATTTAAGCGATGCCGCTCCACTCCACCTTATCTCTCGACCAGAGTAAATACATTCCAGGCAAGACAGCCCATAAACAAAAAGCCGTAAACAGTTCGTTTACGGCTTTTTCATTCACCTAAGAGCAAAGCGATTTAAATTCAGGCTTGGCTTTTACGTAAATAAGGCATTAACAGCAGCATAATACCGACGAGCAGGAATGGAATACTCAAAAGCTGACCAGCACTAAATGTCCACGTATCAGCATAGACCGCTTGCTTGACCTTAACCATCTCAATCAGGAAGCGTGAGCTAAACACTAATACTAAGAATAAGCCAAAGATGGCGCCATGCTTCTGCTTCATATCGGTCAGTTTATAGACTGCCCACAACAGAGCAAAAATAGACAGATAAGCTATCGCTTCATAAAGCTGCGCAGGATGGCGCGGCAACATATCGACACGTTCAAACACGATTGCCCAAGGCACAGTGCTTGGTAATCCCAAAATTTCAGAGTTTACAAAGTTTGCCATACGGACAAAGAAGCCAAAAATCGCTGTCGCGATGGCAAGGCGATCGAGTAAGAATAAGAAAGGTAACTTAACCTGACGCTGATAATAATACAGGGCTAAAATTGCCCCTAAACCGCCACCATGACTGGCAAGGCCTCCTTCCCAAATCGCCAATATTTTTAAGGGGTGACTAAAATAATAGGCTGGATCGTAGAACAAACAGTGAGCTAAGCGCGCGCCAACGATAATGCCAACAACACAATACATCAGCAAGTTGTCTAACGACTCTACGGGTAAGTTCTCTTTAATGTAGATACGCTTCATCACCTGAAAGCCAGACGCTATCGCAAGTGCAAATAAAATGCCGTACCAATGTACTTTTAACCCCATAAAGCTTATTGCTACGGGGTCTATATTCCAAATAAAGTGGTCCAAACTAAGCCTTCCAAATCAGTTGTTTTAAATCGAAAATATGATAACTCATGCGCAGTTTTACGCGTCAGCAAGCCTTTTGGCAAGGCTTAAGCAAAATTTGCCGCAACAGAATGTTTCTGCCCATCAACTAATTGCTATAAACGAACTAAATTAATCAGTCGTTCTGCGTTTGCTATATTTATCTGTCAATTAGATTCTGCTATAGTGCCGCCTCAGCCACCCTACATAAATTTGGGCAAATAGCATTGCTATTTACGCCCCTCAGAAATTGGAAATATAGGCTGATGACTCAGTTTCAAGGTTCGCACATTCTGTCGGTAAACCAATTAGATTTGGAAGCCGTTGAAAACGTTTTCTCCGTTGCTACTCGTATGACTCCCTACGCTTTAAGACAAAAACGTACCACGGTTTTAGATGGTGCTGTTTTAGGCAACCTATTTTTCGAACCGAGCACCCGTACTCGCGTCAGCTTTGCTAGTGCCTTTAGCCTACTTGGTGGCAGAGTGAATGAAACTGTCGGTATGGGCTCCTCCTCACTATCAAAGGGCGAGTCGCTATACGATACAGCTCGAGTACTCTCAAGCTACTCCGATGTGATTGCTATGCGTCACCCAGACTCTTTCTCTGTTAGCGAATTTGCTAAAGGTAGTCGCGTCCCCGTCATTAATGGTGGTGACGGCTCAAACGAGCATCCAACTCAAGCACTACTGGATCTATTTACCATTCAAAAAGAGTTAGCTGCTGGCGGCCGTGATATTAGTGGCATGAATATCGCTATGGTCGGCGATTTGAAATTTGGCCGCACGGTTCACTCACTTTCTCGCCTGTTATGTATGTATAAAGATGTCAGCTTCACACTCGTATCACCAAAAGAGCTAGCAATGCCTGACTCTGTGATCAATGACATTGCAAATGCTGGCCATAAGATCACAATAACAGACCAACTTGAAGGCAATTTAGATCGCGCTGATATACTCTATCTTACGCGTATTCAAGAAGAACGCTTCCCTTCTCAAGAAGAGGCGAATAAATACCGTGGCAAGTTCCGTTTAAACCAAAGTATTTATACACAACATTGCAAATCAAACACGGTGATCATGCATCCATTGCCACGAGACTCTCGTGAGCAAGCAAATGAATTGGATAACGATCTTAACGACCATCCAAATCTGGCTATCTTTAGACAAGCCGATAATGGTCTGCTGATCCGCATGGCACTGTTTGCACTGACGTTAGGTGTTGATACTCAACTTGAGCAATACGAACGTCCAGTTAATTGGTATTCACGAAAAGCTGATGTATAAATCGGCTATAGACTTTTAAGGATTAAAAATGACTCGTTCTGACGAACTATTTGAGCAGGCTAAAAAGACCATCCCAGGTGGCGTTAACTCTCCAGTACGTGCATTCTCTGGTGTAGGTGGCTCTCCGCGCTTTATCGAGAAAGCTGATGGCGCTTATATCTTTGATGCCGATGGCAAAAAATATATCGATTACGTCGGTTCTTGGGGACCGATGATCTTAGGTCACAACCACCCAAAAATTCGTCAAGCTGTATTAGCTGCGGTTGAAAACGGTCTATCTTTTGGTGCACCGACTGAACTTGAAATCACTATGGCTGAAAAAGTCATCGAAATGGTTCCATCAATTGAACAAGTTCGTATGGTGAGTTCTGGTACTGAAGCAACCATGAGTGCTATCCGTTTAGCACGTGGCTTCACTAACCGTGACAAAATACTTAAGTTTGAAGGCTGCTACCACGGCCACGCTGACTGCTTGCTAGTTAAAGCCGGTTCTGGTGCACTAACTCTGGGTCAGCCTAGCTCTCCAGGTATTCCTGAAGATTTTGCTAAGCACACCCTAACTGCAACTTACAACGATCTAGAATCAGTTAAGGCTATCTTCGAGCAATACCCAGAAGAGATCTCTTGTATCATCATCGAGCCTGTAGCAGGCAACATGAACTGCATTCCGCCAATCGACGGTTTCTTACAAGGTCTACGTACAATCTGTGATCAGTACGGCGCACTGATGATTATCGATGAAGTCATGACAGGTTTCCGCGTATCTAAGAGCGGGGCACAAGGTCACTACGGCGTAACACCAGATCTTACTACGCTAGGTAAAGTGATCGGTGGCGGTATGCCAGTCGGTGCTTTTGGTGGTCGTAAAGATGTGATGCAGTTTATTGCGCCAACAGGCCCAGTTTACCAAGCAGGTACCCTATCTGGTAACCCAATTGCGATGTCTGCAGGTCTTGCACAAATGGAAGCACTTTGTGAAGAAGGCGTTTACGAGCAACTAGCAGCTAAGACTCAGTACATTGCTGAAGGCTTTAAAGCGGCGGCTAACAAGCACGGCATTCCAATGGCAATCAACTACGTTGGCGGCATGTTTGGTTTCTTCTTCACTGATGAGGAAACTGTGACTAACTTTGCCCAAGTGACTAAGTGTGACACAGCGCGGTTTGCTGAGTTCTACCACCTAATGCTAGATGAAGGTGTTTACCTAGCACCTAGCGCTTATGAAGCAGGTTTCTTATCACTTGCTCATGGTGAAGAAGAGCTTGAAGCAACACTGGCAGCAGCTGACCGCGTATTTGCTAAACTAGCAAAAGCGTAATCAATAAGCTTAAGCGCTGTAGACTAAACGTGTAAAACGACACTTTCACAGCGAGCTCAATACAAAGGAACACTTGGCTAAGTGTTCCTTTTTTATATCTACTATTTACGACATGCCATACAGCGAGAAGCGATTCCAATTATTTCGCTATCATAATTTACAGCTATAGCGTGATTTAGCTAACCCTTCTGCAAAATAAGTAAAAGCTTAACTTGGTTAAGGTAAAAACCTAGATAAAATCAAAAATGCAGAATTAATCACTACAGAAAGCCTTTACACCACCAATATCACACTTTAAAACAAAATAAGAGCGACTTAACAGTTGTCATACGTCTATTGCTGTGGTTTGATCTCGCCGCCTAACCTTAAAATAAACTTAATTTGGTGTATTCCGTGTCAGTTTAGGTACGCCATAACATCACCAATGTGAGTCGCCCTATGTTGTACGCATTTTTAATTTCGCTAGCAGTACTTGCTCTGTTAAGTATTGTGTTTGAAGAGATAACCCACCTCAATAAAGCAAAAACCACACTTTTCTTTGGCTGCATCTCCTGGATTGCCTTATTTATGGCCGCTGGTGATCCTACTCATGAGAAAATCATTGAACATCAGCTCAATGAAAATCTACTCGAGATTGCTACTCTCTGGTTATTTTTAATGTCGACAATGACCTTTGTTGCTTATCTCAACGCCAAGGGCATGATTCAAATATTGGTACAGAAGCTATTTCCACAGCGAGTTTCAGTGCGATTACTGATGATCCAAGTAGCCTTATTCTCGCTTGTGCTATCTGCAATTTGTGACAACGTTACCGCCACCTTAGTATCGCTGGGCTTGCTAACAACTTTTAAACTTGAAAAGCAGATGCGCCGCCGCATGGCAGTACTTATCATTTTTGCGGTCAATTCCGGCGGTGTCGCCTTGATAACGGGTGATGTCACCACCTTGATGATCTTCTTAGGCGGCCATGTGCGTATGTCTGAGCTACTGATGCTATTTGTGCCAGCAGCCGTGAGCGTGATGTTGTTAGCCGTATTGTTTTCATTAAAAGCTGAGGGTGAAGTCTGTACCAGCCCTATCACCAAGCAGGTTCGTTCCGTCGATGTGGTTATTGCGGTGATTTTCTTTGCCACTATCATCATGACCATGGCGCTCAACATCCTATTTGGGATCCCGCCAGTTCTGACCTTCTTAACTGGTCTTTCAGTAATGTTCTTAGTTGGTCATACAACGAGAAGCGATAAAGAGGAACTACAAATTCTTGAGTACATTCGCCAAGTTGAATACGACACACTACTGTTTTTCTTGGGCATTTTACTATTAGTTGGCATGCTTAAAGAGATAGGAACCTTGGATCTGCTCACCCAAGTGTATTCTCAATTTGACCCTAATATCTCTAACTTTGTCGCAGGTATAGGCTCTGCACTGTTAGATAATGTCCCGTTAACGGCAGCACTACTTAAAGCCGAACCAATACTCAACACACCAGAGTGGTTAGGGCTCACTTACGCTGTAGGTGTTGGTGGTTCGCTACTGGTGATAGGCTCTGCAGCGGGAATTATAGCGATGAGCAAGGTTAAGGAGCTTACCTTTGTCAGCTATCTTAAATATGTCCCAGCGTTGACCCTTTGTTACAGCGTGGGCTACGGTTTAACCCTATTTTTGGCGTATCATCTATATGGTTAACAGCTAACCTGTTGTATTTTATCCCGAAAACCAAAAGGCCTAACAATGTTAGGCCTTTTGTTGCTGTAATTGAATGCTGTAATTGCCTGTATCGGTATAAGCTTTAAATGGCTGGGACCTTAAACTCCGTACCTTCAATAGCAAGCACTACATCCCTTGGCCTTATCTCAACGATTGTCAGCTTACCTTGAATGCTATCGCCTTCTTGCAGCTCAGCGCCATCAACGTTTAGCCAACGGTTATCAGGCACGCTCGAGTAGACATGGGCATTAATATTAAATTCAGGTACTTGTAACTGTAATCCCGCAGGTAATTGTCCATATTTGGGGATAGCATCTGACTTGGGTGTCGTTGGAATCGGATCTAGCTTTTCCTCCGTCACCGGACTTGCAACCGCATTTTCACGTTCAACATCTTTAAGCGCCGCTTCAAACGCCGCTAACAAGTTATTATTGTTATCAGCTGGCTTTTCACGCTCTAGACCAACATCATTTGCTGCGTATTCAACTTGATACTTCAAAGACTCAAGCAGCTCATCGCCACGCTTATTGCTATGCGCCCCTAAAATAATCGGCTCATCAGCACTCAATTGCTGTGATGATGTCTGCGTCCCCTGCCTTGAAGAGTTCTGGTTTATTCTCGCTTGCTGCGAGCCACTGTGCTCTACACTCTCTTGTGCACTAAGCAATGCAGCCATTAAGTCATTAGATTGCGGCTTTGAGGTCACAAATTGAGTTTGGTTCGCACTGGGTGACTGCCCTACATTGCGTACAGTTGCGGCTTGGGTCTCAAAAGCCTGAGCCACTGGCAACGCCACCTTTCCCGCTAAGCGGACTTCAGAGATAAGCTCGCCGCGACTTGATTCTGGTTCTGGTTCTAGTTCTAGTTCTGATTGTAATTGTAATTGTCGTTGTGGCTGTAGTTGTGATGATGACGCTTTGGCTGAAACTGGTTTACCGTTCACGCCTAAGGTTTGCACAACCGCTCCAGCTTCTGGATATAGCACGCGGCTTAACAGCCAGGCCGCTAGAATCATTAGCAATAGTGAACAGGTAAAAATAACAGCAAACCTTGCACTCTTGCTCGTCTGTCTTTCTCTGTACTGCGCTCTTGGAGTCAATACAACATCATGTGTTATCGCTTGAGACTGCTGCTTATCTCGCGTCACTGCATCGAGTAAAATCGACATTAATACAACCTTTTGTCTTGGCCTAAACGCGGGCCGGCATCACTTAAATATAAGTTGATCTGTACAAGCGTTTGCGCACCTGCGATACCATCAGCAATCAAACCATGTTGGCGTTGAAACGCCTTTAACTTTTGCTCTAACTCTGGATCAAAGCTGTTTACTAATCGAGGCGAGGTGTCGGTAACACGCGCTAAACTGTTTTCTAGCCACTGGATTTGGGCTTGATTAGCTAACTGTCCAATCTCTTTTGGCTGATTCTTTGGCGCTTGCCACAAGATCTCGAAGGTACCGGCAAAGTGACGGTTAAACCAGTCTCGACTTACCCATAATTGTTGCTCATCAAGTTGTAGCAAGATTTGATCACCCTGCCTTGAAACCACTGTGCCATAGAAAGCTTGCTGATTATCATCAGCTAAATACACCACAGCAGGATAATTAAGGCGGACTAAAGAGTGCCAATTACCTTGCTGCTGGAAACAATCAAGCCCCTGCTGTTTTGCAGCCTGACATGCAGATAAACCAATATAAGGCACCTTGCCCCACAAACCTAAAATGCTGGCATAAGCGGTATCAATATCACGACTTTCAGAGATAGCAGTATTGAGTACACGCTGGCTACTGCTTAACTGGCGGCGACTGTCCTCCTGTTTAGTCATGCTGACATCAGCCACTGCCGCAGTTTGTGTGGCTTCAACACTTGAAAAAGCGCTTGGCAAGCCACTTGAGCCTGATGGACTAAACAGATAAAACGCAACACCAAAGGTTGCAACAAGCGATGCAGCGACTGCAACAGGCAGTAATACACTTTTTTTCTCAGGCTCTTCACCTAAGACTTCAGCCGATGCTAAGCGCACCATCTTATTATCAATCGGCACTTTAGATTGCGCGTAGCTGGCCATAAGTGCCCTCTCACACAACAAGTTGATTAATCTTGGAATACCGCCGCTGTACTTGTGTAACGCCTTGATTGCGCTTTTGTGGAACAGCGGCTCATGACGTCCAGCCACTTGAAGTCGATGCTGCACATACAAGGCAACCTCCTCAAGCGTTAGCGGCAATAAATGATAACGAGCAGTAATTCGCTGTGCTAACTGACGCAGCTCTTGTCTTTTAAGTAATTGCTGTAGTTCTGGCTGCCCGATCAAAATCACTTGCAGTAGTTTTTTGGTATCAGTCTCTAGATTCGTCAACAGCCTTAACTGCTCAAGTACTTCGGCTCGAAGGTGCTGCGCTTCATCGATGATCAATACCGTATTGCGGTCTTTGCTGTGATTATCAAGCAAGAACTTACTGATTAAGTCTGTAAGCTGCTTTAGGCTTGGGTTGTCGCCATAAACAATGCCGAGCTCATCACACAAGGTTGCCAGTAATTCAGACTCGGTCAATGACGGGTTTAAAATAAATGCCGTATCGGTATTATCTGGAAGCTGCTGTAACAAACAACGTGAAACGGTGGTCTTGCCGGTACCTACTTCACCCGTTAGCAATACAAAGCCACCGGTTTCACCTAGCCCATAGGTAAGATGGGCTAAAGCCTCTCTATGGCGATCACTCAAAAACAGATAGTGAGGGTTCGGCGCGATAGAAAACGGATTATCATTTAAGCCAAAGAAAGCCTTATACATGCGAGCTTTTATCCTTTTAAAACCTGTAAAGCCAACCACAAGTGATGGGTTGGATTTTTTATGCACACGAGTTAGAGTACGTTTAGAGATGAATTGCCAATTAATACTTTTAACCTGCATTCGCCAACAAACGCGAGCGTTTCACTTCGACTTAAGCGCTAGCATGAGCACAAACCATAAGCATAAACGTAGAATTAAGACTCACGTTAAAGCCAAGGGCTATGCTTGTCAAAATTTGCTTTAACTTATTCAGCTAAAGTAAGCTCAATATCAAATTGAGACGCATATCTTGCCAGTAATCGTCCCATATTCGCTATCATAAGCCCTAAAGGCACAATCGTTCCGTGCTACACTCCCACCTAAGTTACTTAGCGAGAAACCTTGTGAAAATTTACCTAGTTGGCGGCGCCGTCCGCGACACATTACTCAACCTAGATGTGAAAGACCATGACTATATGGTGGTTGGCGCAACACCGCAGCAGATGCTTGCACTTGGTTACAATCAAGTAGGTAAAGACTTCCCGGTATTTTTACACCCTAAAACGGGGCAAGAACATGCGCTTGCACGCACTGAGCGTAAAACGGCCGCCGGTTATGGTGGTTTCAGTGTTGACGCTGCACCGAACGTGACCCTAGAGCAAGACCTGCTCCGCCGAGATTTAACCATTAATGCTATCGCCCAGGATGACGATGGGAAGTTATATGACCCATATAATGGCGTAGCGGATATAGAAAAGCGCATTTTAAGACACGTATCAGATGCATTTATCGAAGATCCGTTGCGAGTACTTCGCGTTGCACGCTTTGCCGCTCGCTTCCACTCTCTTGGGTTCACTATTGCGCCTGAAACCATTAATTTGATGACTAAAATAAGCCAAAGCGGTGAGCTTGAAGCCTTAACGGCTGAACGTGTCTTCGTCGAATTAGATAAGGCATTAGCCACCGATAGCCCACAGGTATTTTTCAAAGTATTAAGAGCTTGCGGCGCACTTGCAGTGCTATTTCCTGAGATTGAAGCCCTATTTGGCATTGAACAACCTCAAAAATGGCACCCAGAGATCGATACCGGCATTCACACTTTAATGGTACTTGAGCAAGCTGCTAAGCTGACAAAAGATAACGCTGTAAGGTTTGCTGCACTGGTACACGATTTAGGTAAAGCCCTTAGCCCGAAAGAGCATCTACCTAAACATTATGGACATGGCCAAAAGGGCTTACCACTCATTAAAGCCCTCTGTTTACGCATTCGAGTGCCTAATGAATATCGCGATCTTGCACTCTTGGTTAGCGACCAGCATCAAAATATTCATAACATAACCGAGCTTAGAGCCGACACCATCGTCAAACTATTTGATAAAGCAGATTTTTGGCGTAAGCCACAACGTCTACTGCAACTACTTATCGCTTGCGAAGCCGATAGTAAAGGTCGAGCGGGATTAGAATTAACCCCTTACCCTCAGGCGGATTACCTTAAGCAGTGTTTTTTAGCGGCTTCAGCTGTTGAGGTTAAGTCAATCATAGAGCAAGGCTATAAAGGCGCGGCGATCCGAGAGCAATTAAATATCGCTAGAATTATGGCTGTTCAGGCCATCAAGGACTTACACTAATTTTGATATAAATAAAAAACTCATCAAAAGTTCATACTTTTGGTCTAGTATTAGAGTTGTGTTAAATATGTATAATTTACACTTAGCTTGCAGTTGCGGTAATTTTCGCTAAGTTATTCAGGCCTTAGCGTTAAAATGCATAGCAAAATTTTTTGTCTGTGACATAATTAACCAGTTCAGTTGTCATGTGCAGCTGTACTTATTTAATCCAACCTAAATAAAGGGAATTCCCGATGAATAAAAAAGTACTTTTGATTGCTGGTGTAGCAATGACTGCCCTTCTAGGTGGCTGTGCAAACACTACTGCTCTTGAAGAAAGCGTTGCAAACCTAGGTAACAAAGTTGACCAGCTTTCAGCTGAAGTTAGCTCTCTAAAGTCAGATCACGCTAAAATGTCTGCAGACATCAACGATGCAGCTGCTGTAGGCGTTGCTGGTCTTGCTGAAGCAGAACGTGCTAACGCGCGTATCGACAACATCGCTTCTTCTTACAAGAAGTAATATGTTTAGGAATTTGGCCTAATTTTTATTCAGGCTAACTCCCAAGGCTTGGTTTCAGGTATTGCACTTGACCAAGCCTTAAATTTATCTGCAGTATCTTTTTCCCAGCAAACCTCCCAACAGCTAATTACTATCCATTTACCGCCGCCTAAAACAAAACGTTAGCGCTAGTGTGTGATATCAATGCAGTCATGAAAGTGCAGACAATAAAAAAGCGCCCAATATGGACGCCTTTAAAATAATACCAATCAATAATCAACTTTACGATTAGCTTTGAATGTTCACCGGGATCCCAGCTTGAGTCAGTAACGCATCATTGGCTTTGCTGTAATCTACGTCTTCTTTACCAATAAACTCAACCACACCACGACTCATTTCACGGACCTTATCACTGCCACCGTTAGCCGTTGAAAGTGGCGAATGCACCTCGATTAATTGACGTCCATCAGGTTCTGTCGATGTTTTAACGGTTTCGTTGATAATCGTAACCTGGT
The DNA here is from genome assembly GCF_052977265.1 of Shewanella sp. 0m-8. Taxonomy (NCBI): domain Bacteria; kingdom Pseudomonadati; phylum Pseudomonadota; class Gammaproteobacteria; order Alteromonadales; family Shewanellaceae; genus Shewanella; species Shewanella sp. 0m-8. The sequence goes on from NZ_JBRIMB010000008.1 coordinate 110,252, forward strand.
CACCGTATTTTACCTTATCGAACAACCATTCAATGTCATCAGGATTGAGACGAATACAGCCTGCACTAACACGCATGCCGATGCCAAAGTCTTTGTTTGTTCCGTGAATAAGGTAGCTGCCGTCGCCATAAGAAAGCTGAATGGCAAACTTACCTAATGGGTTATCCGGCCCAGCGGGAACCACACGAGGTAACTCTTCGCCAAGTTCCTCTAAGTGCTCTTTACGAATACTAGCAGGCGGTGTCCAACTTGGATTAGGAATACGTGACTTGATCTTAGTGACCATTTCAGGTGTTTCTCGGCCAATACGGCCAATTCCCACAGGGAACACATGCACTTCTTTACCGCCTTTAGGGAAGTAATATAAACGCAGCTCAGCTAAATTAATCACCACACCTTTATGAGGCACATCAGGCAGTAACATTTGCGTTGGGATCAATAAACGGCTACCAGGTGTTGGCAAAAATGGGTCAACGCCAGGATTAGACTCCATCAATTCCAAAATACCGATATTGTATTGTTTTGAAATCGTCTGGAAGAAGTCCCCCTTCTGTACGACGTGCTCTTGCAACTCCCCAACTAGGCGGCTGCCATCTTGAGGAATTGAATAAACATTGGCAAATGAAGTCAGTGGCAAAAATGCCAAGATGAACAACAGCAAATTACGCATCATCAGTTTTTCAGTTTCCGATTAGTTGAATAAGCAAAGGTTAACCTGAGCACAGATTATTTTCTAGTCATCACGTTAATAACAAAGTCGATTTCTAATGTATCAAACTGAGCATGTTGAATTTGATGACGCACCTTATCATTCGCACGCCATGCATACGGTGTCATTTCAAGTAGTGCTATTGCCTGTTCGCCCGATACACTTGCCGTAAGAGATAAGCGCTCACTATGCTGCAACTCAAGCTCTTTAGGTAAATTATCACTAACTGGCTTTTCAGATAAGTCTGGGTAGATAAACTCACGAATTTGCCATAAATGCCTAGGACCCGCAGCCACTTGCAGTATCACGCCATCTTGCTTCAGTACACGAGTCAACTCTTTGCCTTTTAACTGCTTATCGATCAACGTGACCAAATCAAAGCTTTCATTGGCAAAAGGTAAGTGCTTCAACGTTGAAACGATATAGGTAGGACTCGCCTCCGCTTTAGCAGCAGCAAATATGGCATTCTCAGCTTCACCGATACCCGTTTGGGTTAATGACAGCTCGGGCTTTAACTCAGACAAAATGCCCTTTACCGTACGCAAGAAGTAACCATCACCACAATCAAAGTCCAGCTGAGACAAGGCCTCTGCGGAGATAACTTGAGGTAACTCAGCAATAACCTTGGCAATCGCTTGTGCTAGCGGAATATAGATCCCCGACTCAAGTACATAGCGCTTAGCACGCATCACTGCGCGTGAGTCTGCTTTAGGTTTTTTGGGTTGGCTAAACACCCAGTAGCCTTGCTCATTGATGTCAAAGTGATGCTTGTTTTCACAGTGCAAGCCTTTCGACTCTTCATGCACCATAAAGGGTGACTGACATACAGGACAAAGATAAATACTATTCATAACACGCTCATCAATTAGCTTGAATGCTTAAATTATAGGGTGACTTTATCTATTTACAGGAAGATAAAGCCACATAACACCGCACCTAAAGCGAGGCGATAAATCACAAATGGTGTCATACCCATCTTACTTATGATCTTCAAAAAGTAATGGATACAGATGTATGCCGCTATAAATGACACCACGATACCCAAACCCAGTGCTTGGTAATCGATAACTTGACCGCTATCGAGCAGATCTTTAGTGACCAAAATCGCAGCGCCTAAGCTCACAGGTACCGACATCAAAAATGAAAAACGTGCCGCGGCTTCGCGACTTAATCCTAGCATCAAGGCTGCGGTAATCGTAGCACCAGAACGTGAGGTACCCGGTATAAGCGCCATCGCCTGTGCAATACCAATCACAAGGGCTTTTTTCCAGCCGACTTGAAACTCATTAAACCCTTCACGCTGCATTTTATCTGCCCACCACAGTAATAGACCAAAAATAATGGTGGTGGCTGCAATCACTTCCATATTGCGAAAATGGGTTTCGATAAAACCTTTTGCGCTAAAACCAACAATTACAGCAGGAATAGTCGCTAAAATAATCCACCAAGATAACTTACTTTCTTGGGTTTGCTTACCTGTAACAATACTGCCTGTCCAAGCAGTAAACATTGATAACAGCTCGCGGCGGAAATACATCACCACGGCTAATAGCGATCCCGTATTGACTGCCACATCAAACGACAAGCCTTGATCTTCCCAGCCCAACAGCTGAGCAGGTAAAATAAGGTGAGCAGAACTTGAGATCGGCAAAAACTCGGTGAGACCCTGAATAAGAGCCAATATAATCACCTGAAAGGTATCCATAACTATCCTAAATCAAAAAAGGTTTACTTCGACCAGCTAAACTCTACTGGCCATAATGACTGCTGACTCTTGTCGTAGTTATCCCAAAGGGCTTGGTACGACTGTTGGACAACGGGGTGGATTAAAGAGGGAGCAATTTCCGCTAATGGCCATAAAACAAAGGCATTATAAAGGATCTCCGCTCTTGGAAGTTCTATTGGCTGAGTTGTAACGGTATCGTCATACAGCAATAGATCTAAATCTAAAGTTCTTGGGGCAAATTTCTTAGCCCCTTTCACTCGACCATGGTTCTGTTCAATCTGTTTAAAAGTGCTAACTACCTCAGCTATCGGTAACTCAGTTTGGGCGGCAACCACCATATTAAGAAAGTTAGTCCCTTCAAAACCCACAGCTTCACTTTCAAATACTGACGACAGTTCGAGCGCATCAAAATAGTCATTAAGATCGGTTAACGCAGCCTTAAGGTGACGTTCAGGTTCGATATTGCTACCAAGGCTGATAAAAATCTTCGCCATCTATGCATAACCTCTTTCAATCTCGACACCCACTGCAGATGCTGTGGGCACCGCTCCCGGCTTCATCACTTTAACTTTGACCCAAGGCACATTAAATTCACTCATCACACAAGCTGCAATCAACTCAGCTACGGTTTCAATTAACTCTATCGGCTTTTCGGTGATCAACGCTGTCAATCGGTTCGACACCGTTTCATAGCAAAGGGCATGCTGATAATCATCACTTGCTGCTGCAAGTCGATTATCCCAAGCCATGTCTAAGTCGATAAGCAAGCTCTGATGGATCTGTTTTTCCCACTCATAGATCCCGATTACGGTTTCAATTCTCAGTTCTCTAATCAGTACTTTATCCATGATGTCTCCAAAACGTTAATCAATGACTCTGAGGTCAGATAAGCTAAAACGAACAAAAGAGATATAATCCGCCCCAAAGCTGAAATATTACGCTAACGCTCTTTCTAACGAGACCAAACCAAAGTAGGATAACTCTCGCTATATAAAGAATTATTAAATAATTGTCGCTTATGAGAGCAAGGCTGCGACCAAAGCATTTCAAACAATATTTTATGTACTCGTTATGTGTTTAATTCATCTGTAACCAACAAAACACACAAGCACATTTTTTATGTGGCGCGATGATACCCTAAGAAGGATAAGGAAACCAATTTGACCGTAACTGTACTCACAATCGTCATGATCTTGGGCGCCTATTTGGCAGGCTCAGTGTCGAGTGCTGTTTTGGTGTGTAAGCTACGTGGTCTTCCCGATCCCCGCACCCAAGGCTCAGGGAACCCTGGCGCGACCAATGTGCTACGGATCGGTGGAGCCAGTTCTGCCGCGTTAGTGCTATTTTGCGATATGTTAAAAGGCGCCGCTCCCGCATACTTAGCCTTTAGACTTGGTGTCGACCCTATCGCATTGGGCGTGATTGCTATTGCCGCCTGTCTTGGGCATATTTTCCCAGTCTTTTTTGACTTCAAAGGCGGCAAAGGCGTCGCAACAGCATTCGGTGCTATGGCTCCTATCGGTCATGACCTAGCACTATGGTTAATGGGCTCATGGATTGTCATCCTTCTACTCACACGTTACTCCTCTTTCGCGGCAATTTGTACCGCGTTACTGGCTCCGGTATACACCTGGTGGCTCGATGACAGATTTACTATCCCAGTAGCCATGCTCTCGACGCTGATAGTAATTCGTCATAAAGACAATATTAAACGCCTGCTTAAGGGTGAAGAGTCTAAGATTTCTCGAAAAAAGCCATCGTGATATTAAAACAAATGCCTTTAACAATTGATTAGCTCGCTAGGATTAATCTCTGTACCTGCCCCTTTCAGCTTTCTTCTGCACGACCTATTTACACGAAAGAGTATTTTAGAAATTGCTTTTTAACTAAGGCTACCTATACTTGCTGCGATTGCTTTTTATCCATCGCGGACTATAACCGCGCCGATTTTGATTGAGTTGCTAGCTTGACCGAGCCGCAACCCGTTCTGACACTACCTCGAATACAGCGCTCAGCCTCTTTGAGCCTGCCAGTAAAGCTATCGTGTTCTCTCCTTTTGAGTACCTTTTGTTATGGTTCCACAATTAAGTGAAGCTGTGATGGATACCATTGCCGATGCATTGGTTGAAACCGGCTATATCGTTCTGTCCGACGCGCTACCGTTATCTGTATGTGAGCAGTTATTACAAAGCTCTAAAAGTGCCACTTGGGACGACTTTCGACCTGCGGCGATTGGACGTGGTGGCGAACAGCAACGCGTAGAAACGATACGCAGCGATAAAATTCGTTGGCTGTCAGAACAGCGCCCTTCAGACAAACTCTACCTTGAACTCATGACACAGCTTCGCGAGGGCATGAACAAACGACTGTTTTTAGGACTATTTGATTTTGAGAGCCACTACGCCATTTATGAGCCTGGTGCATTTTATCAAAAACATTCAGATGTATTACAAGGAACAAGAAATCGCATTTTAACCTCAGTCCTGTTCCTCAACCATGACTGGCAACCCGAGCATGCTGGTGAATTGATCGTATATGATAAAAGCGATAATAAACTAGCAACCATTACGCCTGAATTTGGTAAATGGGTGGTATTTTTAAGCGAACGCTTCCCCCACGAAGTACTGCGCACCGGAGTTAACCGTTACAGTATTGCGGGCTGGTTCCGTGTGAGTAACGCTAACCACGGATTTTAATAGATATACTGTAGTCATAAAAACGGCGCTCAATGAGCGCCGTTTTTTTATTTATTTTAAAACCTTAATCAACAGGCTCTAAAGTATCGAGTGGCCATCTTGGCTGCCCTTTTACCGCTAGGTCTTCAACTTGACCCGCTCTTAAACGCTGCAGACCGGCATAGGCAATCATCGCGCCGTTATCGGTACAGAACTCACCGCGAGGGTAATACACTTTACCACCTAAGCCTTGCATCATATCGCTCAAAGATGAGCGTAGACGAGTATTCGCACTCACGCCGCCCGCAATCACAAGGTTCTTATAACCCGTCTGCTTTAAGGCGCGCTTACATTTAATCGCTAAGGTATCAACAACAGCTTCTTCAAAGGCGCAGGCGATATTGGCGCGAGTTTGAGCATCTTTCGGCTCTGCAGCAATCGTATTTGCAGCAAACGTCTTAAGGCCAGAAAAACTCATGTTAAGCCCAGGCTTGTCTGTCATAGGACGAGGGAAGCGATAACTATTGGGTACGCCTTTAGCGGCAAGTTTTGACAACCTTGGACCACCAGGGTAATCAAGCCCCATTAATTTAGCGGTTTTATCAAATGCTTCACCAGCTGCATCATCAACAGACTCACCCAGCACTTCATAGCGGCCTATTCCTTCAACGCCAACCAGCATGGAATGACCGCCCGAAACCAACAAAGCAAGAAACGGAAACTCTGGTACGTCATCTTCCAGCATGGGCGCTAACAAGTGCCCTTCCATATGATGTACACCAATTGCAGGTTTATCCCAGGAAAATGCCAATGCACGCCCCACACAAGCACCGACTAATAATGCGCCAATAAGTCCAGGCCCTTTGGTATAAGCAATACCATCGATATCCTCGATAGTCATGTCAGCATCGGCTAACGCCTGGCGTATTAAAGGTACAATTTTGCGAACATGGTCGCGAGAGGCCAACTCAGGCACAACCCCACCATAGTCGGCATGCAATTTAACCTGACTGTAAAGCGCATGCGACAGCAAGCCCTTTTCATCGTCATAAACCGCAATTCCTGTTTCATCACAGGATGTTTCAATACCTAAAACCCGCATTATTTCTCGTCTTCGGTTGACATAATTACCGCTAATTCTACCTGTTGTGCTTTAATTACTCCATAGTCCTGTCACGGTCTGCGGATAATATCGACGAATATGCCCTATTCAGATCGCTTTAAGGGGTTTACAAGAGGGTGCGAGTCGGTATAGAATTCCGCACCATTTTTAAATAATCTGAGTCAAGTAATTGTCTCAATACAACCTACACCTAAGGGGTGATGGCGTATGCCAATTATTAAAGTACGTGAAAACGAACCATTCGACGTAGCTCTTCGTCGTTTCAAGCGCTCTTGTGAAAAAGCTGGTATCTTAGCTGACGTTCGCGCTCGTGAATTCTACGAGAAGCCAACTACTTGCCGCAAGCGTGCTAAAGCCGCTGCAGTTAAGCGTCTAGCTAAGAAGCTTTCTCGCGAAAACGCACGTCGCGTACGTTTATACTAATCTCATTATGAGCCTAGTTGATCAGCTAAAAGACCAAATGAAAGAAGCCATGCGCGCGAAAGAAAAGCTGCGTTTGGGGACGATTCGTATGGCACTAGCCGCCGTTAAGCAAGTTGAAGTGGATACCCGCGAAACTCTGACTAACGACCAAGCTATAGCGGTCTTAACCAAAATGGTAAAGCAGCGTCGCGATTCTATTGCTCAATATGAAGCAGCAGGCCGTGACGAACTAGCGCAGATAGAAGCAGAAGAAATTCTAGTTTTAGAAAAGTTTTTGCCTCAACCTCTTTCAGAAGAGGAAGTCATTGCGTTAGTTGATGCAAGCATCGTTGAGATGGGAGCATCCACCATGGCGGATATGGGTAAAGTAATGGGAGCATTAAAACCAAAGGTAATGGGTAGAGCTGACATGGCGGCAATTGGCGCTATGATCCGTGCAAAACTCAAATAACTTTAGTTTTATTGCATGAATGAGCCGTGCTTCTGCACGGCTTGTTTGTTTTCGAAATTCCCAAATTTGATTTCACGAAACTTTTGATTTCACGTAACAAGGCGGCATTTAACAATACTAATGGCGATACCTCGTGATTTTATTAATGAGCTAGTAGCTCGCACTGATATTGTCGATCTCATCGACCCTAAAGTGCCCCTAAAAAAGGCGGGTAAAAACCACTCTGCCTGTTGTCCTTTTCATAGCGAAAAATCTCCCTCTTTTACAGTCAGCAGAGACAAGCAGTTTTATCATTGCTTTGGCTGCGGCGCGCACGGCAACGTCATCGATTTTGTCATGGAATATGACCGACTCGACTTTGTTGATGCCATTGAAGAACTCGCCGGACAATTGGGACTTGAAGTTCCACGGGAGCAAGGTACAGGGAAGCCACGCGATCAAGAATTGAGTCGCGATTTATATCAGTTAATGGAAGAAGCTAGCCTATTCTTTCAAAGCCAACTAAGGCAACACACAGACAAACATAAAGTCCTTGATTATCTTGAACATCGAGGCCTTTCAAAAGAAGTGGTTGAACACTTCAATATCGGCTTTGCACCCGATGGGTGGGATGGCTTACTCAGCCGTTACCGTCAAAACCAAGACTCGCAAGACAAGCTGCTTACCGCAGGAATGGTGATCGAGAACGACAGTGGCAAACGCTACGATAGATTCCGCGACCGCCTAATGTTTCCAATCCGAGACAGACGCGGACGAGTCATCGGCTTTGGAGGCAGAGTTTTAGGAGACGGTACACCGAAGTACTTGAATTCTCCAGAAACGCCCATATTTCATAAGGGTAATGAGCTTTATGGCCTATATGAATTAAAACAGCGTCACCGCGAACCACAAAGAGTCTTGATTGTTGAAGGCTATATGGACGTAGTGGCGTTGGCACAGTTTGATGTTGACTATGCGGTAGCCTCTTTAGGTACATCGACCACAGCTGATCAATTTCAGTTGCTACTACGTAGTGCAAAAGAAGTCATCTGTTGTTATGACGGTGATAAAGCCGGAAAAGAAGCTGCATGGCGCGCACTAGAAACTTCACTGCCGCTGCTGAAACCAGGTAATCAGGTTCGATTTATGTTTCTTCCTGAAGGTGAAGATCCCGATACCTTGGTTAGGCAAATTGGCAAAGAAGCGTTTGAAGCGCAAATTGACCAAGCTATGGCACTTCCTGAATTTTTGTTTGAGAACCTCACAAAAACTTATGGCAATGAAGATAAGAGTGTATTGGCAAAAAATGCCATTAAACTCATAGAAAAAGTACAGGACACTGTATTACAGAGCCTGTTACTCGAAGATTTAGCACACAAGCTAAGAATGAACGGTGCCGATGAGCTTAAGCGAAAATTTAACTTTTCGACTAAGATGGCCGAAAAGCCAAGTCAGCACAAAGCGTTGAAAGGACGAGGTACGCCTCTGCGATTAGCCATCGCGTTGCTAGTACAACATCCGCATTTGGGTGAAAAACTACCCGAACAACCAGCGCTAAAACATATACAGATGGCCGGCATAGACTTGCTGACCCTTGTATTAGATTTAACTCGCGGGCAAGCAATAAGCAGCGCACAACTACTTGAACAGTTCAGGGGCGATAACCAATTCAGCACCCTAAAAAAACTGACCCAATGGGATCATCAAGTGGCGGATGAAAACTTGCTTCAAAAGTTAAAAGAAACCCTCGTGTGGTTAAATAACCAGTATCTTGAACAACGTTATCAGGAACTGAGTATGAAGAAGAACCTCACGAAAGAAGAGCGGTTACAGCTTAGTAAGCTAATTTCAGTGATTAAAAGTAAGGCTTAGATAGAGATTTAGCCTCAAAAGTAAACACTTGGACTAGCACAGAGAAGCACCGAAGGCTATAATTGACGACTTGCGCGGCTGTTTTTTGCCCGTCGTTTTAACTGTTTCCCAACTTGGATGATATCTATGGATCATACTCCGCAGTCGCAACTTAAATTGTTGCTCGCCAAAGGTAAAGAGCAAGGTTACTTAACCTATGCAGAAGTGAACGATCACTTACCTGCAGACATGGTCGATTCTGACCAGATTGAAGATATTATCCAGATGATCAATGACATGGGTATTCGAGTCTATGAACAGGCTCCGGATGCTGATGATATCATGATGTCTGAAGACAGCACCGATGAGGATGCTGCTGAAGAAGCTGCTGCTGCGCTTGCAACAGTAGAATCTGAATTAGGTCGTACAACCGACCCAGTACGTATGTATATGCGTGAAATGGGTACCGTTGAACTTCTTACTCGTGAAGGCGAGATTGTTATCGCTAAACGTATCGAAGAAGGTATCAACACGGTTCAAGCATCTGTAGCGGAATATCCGCAAGCGATTGCTATGATCCTTGAGCAATTCGACCGTTATGAAGCTGAAGAAGTCAGACTATCTGACATTATCTCAGGCTTCATCGATCCAAATGCTGAAGATGTTGCTCCAACTGCAACTCACGTTGGTTCTGATTTATCTGATGATGAATTAGATGACGAAGACGACGATGACGATGATGATGATGACGAAGAAGAGGAAGGTCCAAAGGGTCCTGATCCTGAAGAAGCTAAAGAGAAATTCACTACGCTTCGCGTCGCTCATGAAAACGCATTAAGAATCATTGCAGAAAAAGGCCGTGGTCACCCTGAGTCGACTGTCGCCCTTTTTGAAATTGGCGAGATCTTCAAAGAGTTCCGTTTAATGCCTAAGCAGTTTGACCGCTTAGTTAAAAACATGCGCTCTATGATGGATAAAGTCCGTGTTCAAGAACGTTTGATCATGAAGCTATGTGTTGAACAAGCTAAAATGCCGAAGAAAAACTTCGTCAAAGTTTATACTAGCAACGAAAGCAGCATTGAATGGTTCAATGACGAACTCGCATCAGGTAAATCATATGTAGAAGGTCTACAAATGGTTGAATTTGATGTACAGCGTTGTCGTGCAAAGCTTGATGCTATCGAAGTTGAAACGGGTCTAGCGATCGGTGCAATTAAAGATATCAACCGTCGTATGTCTATCGGTGAAGCGAAAGCTCGTCGTGCGAAGAAAGAGATGGTTGAAGCAAACTTACGTCTAGTAATTTCTATCGCGAAAAAGTACACCAACCGTGGTCTACAGTTCTTGGATCTAATCCAGGAAGGTAATATCGGCTTGATGAAAGCGGTAGATAAGTTCGAATACCGTCGTGGTTATAAGTTCTCAACTTATGCGACTTGGTGGATCCGTCAGGCGATCACTCGCTCTATTGCTGACCAAGCAAGAACGATCCGTATCCCAGTACATATGATTGAGACAATCAACAAGCTTAACCGTATCTCTCGCCAAATGTTGCAAGAGATGGGTCGTGAACCTTCTCCTGAAGAGTTGGCAGAGCGCATGTTAATGCCTGAAGATAAGATCCGTAAGGTACTTAAGATAGCTAAAGAGCCGATCTCAATGGAAACGCCTATTGGTGACGATGAAGATTCGCACTTAGGTGACTTCATTGAAGATACGACGCTTGAACTACCTCTTGACTCAGCGACAGGCGAAAGCTTGAAGAACGCGACTCACGAAGTCTTAGCAGGTCTAACGGCTCGTGAAGCTAAAGTACTGCGTATGCGTTTTGGTATCGACATGAATACTGATCACACGCTAGAAGAAGTGGGCAAGCAGTTTGACGTAACACGTGAACGTATTCGTCAGATTGAAGCTAAAGCGCTACGTAAGTTGCGTCACCCTTCTCGCTCTGAGATCTTAAAGTCGTTCCTAGACGAGTAATCGTCAAACACTTTAACTCAAATAGAAAAGCTGCCGAATAGGCAGCTTTTTTTGCTTAAAAATGGGTATGACTACCGCTGTGAGTAATCAATCAAAGCTCCCCCTCAGATTAAGCACCTCAATACTACGCGTAACAAAACTATCTGTAACCTAGTCGCTATGACCTTGAATTTTGCTCAAAAATTCGATTAATCATAAAAGTGGTCATTAAAACCAAGCCATATTGATTAACAGATAAGCAGTCGTGCATCTATAAGTGTATTTCGAGTAAAATCTCTGGTGACAAGCGCCAGTAAACCTCGTATACTTCTCAGCGCTTTCGATAGTGACGACTATCTTAAGTCGGCCCCTTAGCTCAGTTGGTTAGAGCATACGACTCATAATCGTCAGGTCCCCAGTTCGAGTCTGGGAGGGGCCACCAAATTAAAACGAAGAAGCCCATTGATTCAATGGGCTTTTTTGTACCTGAAATTCAAGAACTGCTATTTTGCAAGTTTTGAACTTAGGGCCCATCGCACACATATCGCACAAAACCATGCAACCCAGTGCAAAAGGGGTGCACTTTCAATACTAATCCTTTTTGTCTCCGATTCAAGTTTTGAGTCCAAACGCTTTTCACTCAGAAACAATGACGAGATGCTAAAAACAAAAAAACGCCCAACTTTCGGTGAGCGCTCTTAAATAATGAACTGATGAGTATTAGCTAGATCAACGTTGACCAATCGAATACATCTTCTTCCGCTGGCTTTTTAACAGCAGCTTCAACATCACCCATCACTGCGGCTGTATCCGCCTCCTCACAAGCATTATCGTTAGCGGCCATATCTTGCTGCATTAAATTACTCACAAACTTCTCAAGATCGGTTAGCAAGTATCGAATAGCCCCTTTGTCTTTAATAAACCGAGGAGCCAGACCGTCATCTATCTTGGTCGATTTTTTTGAGCGACTTTTCTGCAAGGCACTCAAAGAGCAACTTATCGCTGCCGCAGCTTCAACTTCAGTCAACAATACTTGGTTTGCAATAACTAACATTTTAAGGGCTCCCTTCTAGACACCCTTAAATTTTAAGCGAGATGAAAAATTCCAAAAAATTCTGGTTAAGCTCTAATGTGGAGTTAAATGTTGTGAGCACCTACCTCCAATTTAAATCCTCACACTTTCTTTCGCTGATGACTCAACAAGCACAGACCAGTCAAATTGATCTTCTTCCTGCTCAATATCAAGCGAAGTCGGAATAGCAGGAGCTTCGCTTCGGTTAGGTAAATAGAAAGTCTCAAGCTCAGTGTAGAAATCCTTAGCGCCCTTTTCAGCTTTAAATTGACGTAAGGTCTCAACACTATAGCGAACCCCGCCCAAATGCTTCACAAAAGCCGGTGCCAAACCATTCAAAATCCTAGTGTCGCCTTTGGTTCTACTTTTCTGCAAGGTGCTAACAGAGAGCTTGAGGTGTTCAGCCGCTTCGACTTCTGTGAATAGTAGTTTTGTTATTTCTTGGCGCATTCGGTAACTCCTCTATTAGAAGAACCGAACTTTAAATAAAAAAATAAAAAGTCAGAAATCGGGGGGTAAGCTCTAATCCATCGTCACATAACCAAACCAACCGAAACAACCTAAACCAATGAATAAATTGATATTTAGATTAAAGCACCAATGTATTCATTATCGTCGAGAGTAGCTGTTAAAAATAAATATAAATTATTTTTAACATGTAACGCACTGTTTTATAAGCGATACCTTTAAATTTAGTCATTTTTTTAATCAAAAAGCGTAATTACAGCTTAACCACGATTCTTTAAAAAAAAAATTTACTGCCATCATCTACTCAACAAGCACTTAAACCCACTAAAAACGAGAGACGATACATGTTATATAACTTAATCATTATTATGCTACTTCCAATGATAACGCAGCTTTATAAAGCCATTGATAGCAAGGTTTCGGACCTATTCCTAAAGAACTTTACTGTCTACGGAGCTGGGAAGATGCCTGGCGAAACCAAGGCAGAACAAACCCGTGCAAAGCTCAATGATTGGTTCAACAAAAAAATTAGTTATGTTGAAATTAATGTTCTCGCTATCGATAACTTAAATGTACGCCTGTACCGAAATGGGTTTAACAGTGAGAATGATGAGCTAAAGGTTATTTTGGAATCAGGAGTAGTCTTCTATAGTCGCGCTCGGTTACCACTCCAAAAGCACTCTAAGCAGAAAAGAATTTGCGATCTATCAGCAGCAACAAAACTGGATAAAAGGGTTAACTCACACTTAGGGTCGATTGCTGCTCAGCAAGCCATTCATCAAAATGGTCGAAATATTCACGCCAGTAAACCAATGCCAACGCTTGGAGAGTATTTACCTGAGTACCAAAATTTAATCTATTTAAGCAATCCTAAAACCGCAGCATCAAAAACGAATCTGATTGAACATCACTTCTCAAATTTACTATCGCTCCCGATTAATGAAATATCTAAAAGCCATCTACTAAAATGGCTAAGATTTCATACAGTCAAGCTAACAAGTAAACAGCTTAGCTCAGGTATGTCACCTTATGATTTAGCCGAGTCAACAATAAAAGGCGCTATGAGTACCTTAAGAGCTGCAATACGTGCGGCCTCGGAAGATCCTCGTCACCCTTTCGTATTCGATGAAGAGCTACTGTGTAAGCCTCTAAAGGTGCAAGTTAACAATACTGAAGATAAATACTATACAGATAATGAACTCTCAGAAATTTACCAAGAGTTGGCTGCAAGAGATAAGCAAAAGCTTAAAGGGAAGACTGTAGGGTCAGTTTATGCCGACTACTTTACTCCACTAGCACTGCTGTGTTTCCACACAGGCCTACGCCCTAGTTACGCACTACAAATAATGAAGAGCGATATCAACTTTGCCGATAAAAAACTAAAAATTCGCGCGACGGTAGGGAAAATCAAAAAAGACCAATATATTGAGATCACGCCTGAAATCGAAGCGATTTTAAAAGAATGGCTAAAACACTCATGTCACCAAACAACTGCGACTCAATGGTTATTCCCAAGTCCCAGGAGCAAAGGAGCCCATATTACTAGCTACAAAAAAACGAAGGCTAGCTTTATAAAGCGTCTTAGCTTTGCCCATCTTGACTTTAGAATTATTAGACATACTTTCGCCACTAGACATACCAAGCAAACTAATAACATCCGCAAAACTCAAATTGCTTTGGGTCATAAAAGCTCACAAACAACAGAACGTTATTCTCATGTGATCCAAGATGATCACTGTAACGATATGGATGACTACTCTGAATCACTAAATCATATTATGCCGGCTAAAGCTCAAGGTTGCTCTGTGCATACTTAGTGTTCGCCTAAAACTCGCCTTCTCACTTTCTACCTAGTTGTTGAACATCAAAAACAACAGGAGAACGTCGATGAAAGCGAGTTTTCAATGCCAACTAAATACCTTGGTGAACTTACTTGATGAGATATCAAGCTGCCTTGTAGAAGAGCAGATGTATATCGATAGAGCACTATATACGCTTGAAACAGAACTCAACTTTTTAGAGTTCGCCATAAGGAAACACTTGAGCAAAAAACACGTATTACCACTGCAGCAAGAACAGGTAATCACGTTTTTTCGCCAACACTTCAAGGATTCGCAAGTGGTAGCCCTAACTACTGATGAGGACACATCATTAGTCAATTAGGAGCCACAATGAGTGATAAGAAGTCACCTTTTATCAGAGAGTATCAAAGGCAATCTAAATCGCCTTGGCGCGACCATAGCACTATTTTGTTACTGGCTGGCTACCAAGTAACACAAGACGATGATATCGAATTGAGCTTTAGTCGATACATCTATCAACATAGAGATTCTGCTGGGAGGATTTTAGGCATGAGTATCAGTAAATCGATACAAGAAGAGCATCCAGAGCTAGATAGTCAGTATCTGGAGGATTTGGATATGTACATGGTGTTGCTGCTGCTCAAAGAAGAAATACAAAGCTTCTGCGGCTTATTTGATGACGAATTCGAAGCTATTTTTGGATTGCCTCCTGAAATTTACTTCGACATAGCTGAACAACATTGGGCACAAAAATTAGAGGACAGTTTATAGCAACTACTAGCGAGCCATTAGGCTCGCTTTCTTGGGCTCTTTAAGCTTTCTCTTAGCAACACGTATCAAAATTAGGTTAATAGACAGGCATCAATAGCATTTTGCATCGGTGTAGATAAGGCAAATCGTACATAACAACGGTTAGTGACCGAGGTTCTATTGAGCCTAAACAACAAACACTTTTACTTATTAACTATTCTGCCGTCATCACTATATATGCGGTAGTTACTTTTACGCTTGCCTAAATCGATTTGTAAGTGACGATTGCAAGTGTCTGGAGCCTGTTATGAACAACAAGACTAAAACTGCAGTAAAGTCCCTTTATCCCAAAGGTGATGGCCGAATTGAAGATTCACACCACTTAACTCAACTCTCTTTAATTGAGAATGTACTCATTTTTCCAACTGCCTTAACTGTTGAACAAGCCAAGCACAATGCAAAAGAGCTTGAAAGGAAACAATCCCTAAGCCACGCAGAGGCCATGAAGTGCATTTGTTGGGGTAACGGTATTCATAACGTACAAAGCTTCAACGAAGCACTGCCTCAGCTTGTAAAGTCAACGTTTGGAATCGAACATACTGAGTTTGGGCTTTACTCTAATGACGATAGTTACACTGGTTTTTGGTGGGTTGAAGCAGGAACAACTAAATATACCAGAGTCGCAATTCCAGGTATCAAAAATACAGAGCAGAACCTAACAAACATGCTTGTTGAGCGACTGTTACCTGTTAGAGAAGACTCGCCTAAACAAGTTAAGTTTCTAAATGCGGTCAAAGACTGTCTGATTTATTTAGGGCGTGGTTACACCCTCGCTCCACACCGAAAAAACCTCAATCAAGTTCAAGATATTTATGAAATCGACATCGATATTAAAAAGCTCATATTTGGCAGCAAAGGCTCAGCAGACAAGCTTTTGAGCTACGCATTGGCAAGCTGCTACAACACGCGATACACCACTGCTCTAATGATGTTTCAGAGTCTTGAAGCTAAAAGTGAATCCCTTGAAATAACAAAGATTGACCTTGCTAATAAGTATGAGCGGGAGGAGCTTGCTAGCGGCTTCCGCTACCCTCAATTTGGCGACATGTGCATGCAACTCGATGAAGTGCAGAAGGATATTCTAAAGAGGCTACTCGAAAACTATCAAGGCTGGTAAGAGGTAGCAGGCTATAGCATGAAGTGGCTTAGATAGAGAGCTAAGTCACGAAAACAACACTTTTGCCTACGCTAACGAAAACGGAACAGCATAGCACCGAAAGTACTTTAAAAGTCATACTACTCATGAATTCGCCGATAATGTAACTGAGCCAAATAATATCCTTCTAGACAGGGTTAATGGCACCTGCTCCACAGAACTAAAGAATAACTACTGATAACTAACAATCCTTGAGACCAAGAATTCATTCGGGTATTTGCGCTATATTGGCTACTGTTTTGATAATTAACACTCATCAATTACCATGCCTATTTGGCTTACATTTGCCAAAAACAAGACGAATAGTGTAAAGAATCCAGCTTGAAAACGAGTCTATAAGGCTCGTGGGGAATACAATCAAAATAAGCAGACTAAGTTGTAACTTTTAACTTTGGCCTTAGTTACAAATAAATTATCAAATCTATACAGAGTCTTTATGGGAGGACGCTAGGGTTTCGTACAAGTTGTATTGGTCAGCACGGATATGTGCTCAAATTCAGCTTGTAAGAGAAATAAAAAAAATGACAACTAAACTAACAATAACTATTAATGCGATTCTATTTTCAGCCATATTCCTAGCATGCCCAATACAAGTATCAGCACAAGAAGGTGAGAATTTAGGGCTGTGTGATAAAGAACCTGAAAAATGCCATATACAACTTCTTACTAACGCCGTCAATTAGATCCGTCCATTATTAGAGGTCGTATGTAATGAACAACCTGTCTGAAATAATAAATAAAATTACCACAGTTAATTCTGAAATAAGCTTGAACAGATTGTTTTCTGATATCAATGACAGGTTTAATTACCACTGGGGTGGCTTAATGGTTTTTACGCCTCTATCTGCTAATGACCTTTCCACTGCCACATTTGGCAACGTGCCGTCTGGACTTATTGATCATATTAAACAAGATTTACAAATATTACGCTATTGCATGAATGAAGATAAACCGATTGATTACCGAAGGTTACTGGAGGTTAATAAATCGCAACCTACGCTATCTACAAATACAGGCCTCGAACTGCTAATACCAATCAAAGGACGAGGTACTGAATTTGCCTGCTTAATTTTTTCCATTCCTGATAATGCGTTGTCGTCCGATATGATTGATAAAATTGGCTGGTATTGGCTCATCCCCTCAACGTTTATCTACTCTTGTTATCGTGAATTAAATACAAACAGTCCCGTTCAGATAACTAAAAGGGAACAGGAATGCATAAAATGGGCATCAGAAGGCAAAACCTCATGGGAAATCAGTCAAATTCTCACCATTAGTAAAAGCACCGTGGATTTTCATCTAGCAAATTGCATTGAAAAGACTGGCAGCACCAACCGACAACAAGCCATAGTTAAGTGTCTGTTCAATGGCCAATTATTACGCCTTTAAAGCGCTTGCTTAAATAATTGCTATCAAGTGTGCTCAAGGCGTCACAGCAAAGCGGATCAGCTGCGAGTGACGTTCATCTCTTTGGCGGTAGATAAATGAAGTCCCATCGTGGTTAATGGTAAAATCCGGTCTCACCTTGTTGTAATCGAATTTTTTTGTTGACTCAAGCGGATGGGTAAGATCACTTATATCGAGTTGGTGAAATACTGTCTGTACTAGATCATGACTGCTCCAATAAATACGGTCTGATGTGACATCCCAGTGGGTGTTAGGCTCTTCAGAGAGTTGATAATTGAGTGCGATTTGTTTGCTATTAGCACTGTCAGACCAAAATAAGTCGCCCTTACCGGTCGCTAAGATATAGTCCTCTCCAAAAGGGCGGATATAACGAAACCCATCAAATAACTCGACGATGGTTTCATTATCTATACTGTATCGAAAAATAACCCATTTTTCATAATTTTTAATGGAGAAGTAAACATATTGTTCATCCGCTGAGAACGACGCATCCCCAATAAAATCATCACCTGCAGTGATATATTTTATGGCTTGAGTCTCTGTATTAAATAAAGCAAAGCGATAGTTTAACTTTATAAGTTCCAGCTTGCCCGATGATGAATCTAAGGCTCTTAAACTGTATTCAGTTTGTATATAGGGGGTGATATTGTTGGTTTTGGTATTCAGTTTCCCCAAACTAGTAACATGGTTTGTGTAAGACAAGACTAATTTTGAGTCAATTTCAGGCTGATAACCTAAAAAATAGCTATCTGTAAGAGAAGTATAGATGTGAGTTGTAGACCAATGTTCAAACGGTAAAGCTTGTTCAAAGAAGAGTACATTCTCGGCATAGTCAGAAGTGGACAACCCTATAATATGCTGCTCATCTACAATGAATTTGGCTAACGGTGGCGAGTTCTCGAGTACGGTCACAATAGCGCTTTCGTTAAACTCAAGTTTGTATAACTTATTTCTATCAAGCAAGATAAACTCTTGATCATTAAGCCATTGAAAATCATAAACAAGTTGTTTTTGATGGTGTTTAAAGACTACGTCATGACTGGCGAGCTCGAATACCCTGATGTCTGAAGATTTTTCATATTTAGAGTAACGTAACACTGCCAAGAATTTCCCGTCAGGAGATATAGCGCCTTTTACATCAAAATAGGTTTTATTAGTGCTAGAGGTCATCCTATTCACACTTTGATTATTTAGGTCATATTGATAGATGTATTGGGGTTGTTCCACCCGCTCCTGCCCAGAAAAGTAAACGTAAGCAGGATCTAAGGAGGTAAATACATCACCAATAAAATGGTAATTAGCTAAAAGTGTATCAACGTTGCCTTTCCCCTCCTCAGCCAGCGAAATACTATTGAGTGAAGAATTTCCTTGCGCTATATCCGAATAAAATAAATGCTTGTTATTAGCAGAAAAAGCCAAAGCACCAGGCAAAAACGCATTTTGGGTTACAGGAATAAAATTTGCTTCATGACGTTGCTTGACATATATCTGGTAGCCAGTTTGTTGATTAACTTGGCCAGAAAAGGCTAAAAACTGCTTATCTGCTGATTGTGCGATGGCCATTTTGTCACCGGGCAAAGTCTTGATGACTTCCCTGGTAGCCCGTTGCTCAGTGAGAACTGGACTTTCTATCAATCCATCTATAAAGCCATCTCTAAACACAGCAACAGCCAATATCGATACCAAAATAAAGGTTAGGAACATCGCCATTTTTTTGCTTGTTGCCACCCTATCTAAGATAACACGCCAAGAAGAAGTGTGGCTTATTGTAATGTTCGGTGTTACCTCAGGATCAATAGTTGCAGAGCTCTGAATCTGATTGTCTGATGACAGTATGGCGACGGCTGAGGCTTGTGGTGTATCCGTTGTTGAATTATCAGCAGGTTCAAGCGGTGAAGATACATGGCAAATCAGTTTATAACCACGCTTGGGTAGCGATTTAATGTATTGCGGTACTTTGTGGTCATCATTGAATAGTAGGCGTAATTTACTGATCGTTCTTCGCACAGCAGCATCAGAAACACATCGACCCTGCCAAACATTGTCATGCAGCTCATCCATTGAAATAAAACGGTTCGGATTGCTGCAAAGATACAACAAAACGTCAAAGACTTTAGGTTCAAGCACAACCTCAAACTCATCACGGGTAAGGGTCATCTCTTCGACATTTAAAGTGTAACTACCAATTGTGATCAATTATCCACCCGCCCTATCAATACCGCTCTTTATCCACTCATTCCCCTAAGTGAATGCCGTAGTAATTCCAATTTTTCTCTGATGTTAACACCTAAACCTTTAAATACATAGACATTACAGTAAAACATCATTTGCACAACATCGGCGTATTTAACAGCATAGTCACGGGTTAAGTAAACTTAGCCGGCGCCTCAGTCAAATCTGGATTATTACGGGAACAATTTCATAGTTTGCGTAACTAACACTGTCAACACATGCTGGTAACCAACTGAATTAAAAGAAAGTTACAACTTGGTTACGCGATGGTTTTAGCCAGATTATTGCTAGTGCCCAGTATTGAAATTACTTTTAGATACAAAGAGGTCGGACTCCTTCTATACCTAGAATAATAGCGGGACGAAATGCCATCAAAACACATTAGATAATTTCAACTAAAGGATCTGGTTCATGAATAGTAATAAGCAAAAAGAAAAACCGTCAGTGGCAAGTGCTGTAAGGACTGCTGAAGGGTTTATTGAAATAACAAGTCTAGACTTATTGGATGAAATGGTTGGTGGCATGGTTAATCCTGAAGCTATTTTTTGTCAGTTGAATGATGAGGATGTAACAGTGACTAAACATGTAGCGTCTGAAGGACTTTAGAGAGTATATCCGAATTATTGCCCTAGTATATTTACCAGTTTCATAAAAATAGGCGTTGAGCATAATAGATTCATCCAAATATGGATAACCAACAAAATGATAATAAAGGAAATATTATGACTACTAAATTTGAAAACATTAAAAACACAGATATTACAGTTAACCAAGAAGGCGATGTTGAACTAAGCCCTGAACTCGCTGAAGCAGTAGCCGGTGGTTTCAACCCTGAAGAAGAAGAGCTAGAAGGTAATAACGTAGGTTGTATTAATGGCTCATGTGCTGCTGATTTAAAATAATCAGCAGATAGTAATAGCTAACCCATTACTGGGTTAGCCATTATTTCTGTGATGGTATTATAATAGAAATGGACGACATCAATATGATTAATGGTTTCTCTCATCAAGCCCTATCCAGTAGTTTAAGCAAAGAAAACTTTCACCTCATTCTTTATCCAACGGAACAATGCAATTTCAGGTGTGTCTATTGTTATGAAGATTTTGAGATTGGCCAAATGCCAACTTGGTTAGTTGATGCGACTAAATTATTAATAGAAAAAAAAGCTAAGACTCTCAAGCTTTTATCGTTAAGTTGGTTCGGTGGTGAACCTCTACTGGCAAAAGACATCGTTTTTGACCTTGCGGAGCATGCCTTACAACTCGCGGAAAAGTATCACTTCAAATTAGGTGGTGATATGACGACCAACGGCTTATTACTTGATGTAAAAACGCTATCAAAGTTAGTATCACTTAAGCAAGATCACTTTCAAATTTCAATCGATGGCGATCAGCAAGGTCATGATCAAACTCGTGTTACTCGCACTGGCAAAGGCAGTTTTGATAAGATCTGGGCCCGTCTTATCGCCGCAGCAGAAACCACTTTGCCATTTAAAATAACCTTAAGAATACACGTTACCGATTTCAACCAAGAGAGTGTGCTTCAATTTTGTGAACGCTTTGATCAGCACTTGGCTCAAGATGATCGATTTATTCTTTTTTTTAAAGCCATCGAAAACCTAGGTGGTGATAATACAGAGAGTGTTAAACAGCTTATCGAACGTAAAACAGCAAAACTATTCGCGAAAAATCAAACAGAAAAATATCGAGAAAACAGTTTTGATTTAAATAAAAAAGGCAATTACATATGTTATGCGGGTAAACCCAACTCCATTGCGATAAGAGCCAATGGTGAACTTAATAAATGTACAGTAGCTCTGAGTGACCCTAAAAACAAAATCGGTCAAATAAATCAAGATGGCACACTCACTATCGAAAGTAAAAAAATGCAGACCTGGTTACAGGGATTTACTACATTAGATAGTTGGCAAATGGGCTGCCCACTAAGCTATATGAATAGCAACTCAACTATTGGTGATATTCAGATTAAAAAAGTGGGCTAATCCAATGTCAATTATCAATATGTTTCGAAAAGAAGCATTAAGGCATCAATACAGATCGCAAGAGTTTGGCCACTCTGTAATAAAACAACCCAGTATTATAAGCAAGTCAATAATGGGTTTATGCATAACTATTATCGTTTGTGTAATTACAATCCAATTTGTAACCTTATCAACCAGTCATACTTATGATGTAGTACTAGGGGCTGATAATTATTCTCCCCTAGTTATGTCTGAAGCAGTGGTAATTTCACAGCAATTAGCCAGCGAAGGAGCTCTGGTAGCAAAAGGCCAGCCCTTGGTAAATATCAATATTATTAATGAGCAAGAACAAACTGGCGAACACCAATACTTAAGAGCGACCAAAGCGGGGATCTATTTTCAGTCTCAAGCAGATTCCACCATCATCCCTGCATATCAAGCTATCGGCTACCTTTTAGACACCTCAAGCTCTGATGATTTTTCATTGTGGTTACAACAAGAGCCTCGCAAACCCGTGAGCATTGGCCAGTCTATCAATATTATTATCAATGATAAATCCATCGAAGGTCGAATATCCATGATTGTGGGTTCATTTATCCCTGGAAAGGGGCAAAAAATCTTAGTGACATTCATAAGCTCACGATACTTTCCCCTCTTGTCTCCTACATCAAGCTTGAAAATCATGCTTAATGAACAGCCAGCAACCATAGCTCAATTACTCAGATAAAAACTAAGGTACCAGTATGCAACTCACCGATTATATTGACTTTAGTTCTTCAAAAACCCCCGTATTCGTCCAAAGCGAAGTAGCAGAATGCGGCATTACCTGCCTAGCCATGGTTGCATATTATCATGGCTATAAAACGAACATGTTGGCGATGCGAAAAAAGTATCCGGTTGGCATTCAAGGGATCACAGTAAAAGAGATCATCAAGGTCGCCGATGATATCGGTTTATCTGGCCGAGTATTAAAGCTTGAGCTGGGACAGCTATCTAGAATTAAAGGGCCTGCAATTTTACACTGGAATTTCAATCATTTTGTCACTTTGACGGCCGTAAATCGGCACGGGATAGTCATTCATGATCCCGCCAAAGGCAAAGTGAAGCTGGATTGGACTCAAGTTTCAGAGGCGTTTACTGGTATTGTCATTGAGCTCACCCCTTCCAGTGGCTTTGAGACCAGTGATGAGCGTATTAAAGTCCCCTTAACCGCTTTTATCGGCAATATTGAGGGATTAGGACTATCGCTGTTTAAAATTTTTGTGATCGCCATAATATTGCAGGGCTTATTTTTAGTCGCTCCCTATTACATAAGATTGGTCATCGATCAGGGCATTCCCCTGTCAGACCATAGTATTCTATTGTGGTTCCTTTTTGGGTTCATCTTTATCACTCTGCTCACTTCGGCAAGCAATTTTTTACGAACTGCTGCGATCTTGTATCTGGACAAGAATTTAGGTTTTCAGGTGAAAGCCAATATTCAAAGGCACTTACTCCACCTACCATTATCCTTTTTCGAGACGCGTCACATTGGTGATATAAAGTCCCGCTTTGAAGCGTTTAATGAAGTACAAAGAATGATCAGTCGCGGATTCATTACTTCAGTTGTAGAAGGATTACTGGGTATTACGACGCTAATTATCATGTACAACTATGAGCCATACTTGGCCCTGATCTCTGTTTCATCTCTTTTATTAACCTTCATCGTTAGATTTTTTTTGACAAATAAAGAAAATAAGTACCTTGAGCAAGCCTTGTCTAAGCAGGCGAAGGAAAATAGCCACTTCCTGGAAACAATCAGGGCTATTATGCCAATCAAATGCTATGTGAAGGAAAGCACCCGTTTATCGTCTTGGTTAAATCTTTTTGCTGATACCACCAATGAAAATATCAAACGCGAAAAAGTCAGCATCGTTGCTGAGATATCACAAGATCTGATTGGGAAAATTGAATATTTGTTAGTGATCTATATCGGTGCTCTGCTGATCATAGATAATGTATTTAGTGTCGGGATGTTCATCGCATTTTTAGCCTATCGATTACAATTTTCAAATAGCGCACAAGCACTTGTCGACCAACTGTTTCGTTTTCGATTAGCATCCACCTATTTGCGCCGAATGTCGGATATTGTCTTACAAAAACAAGAGACTGAGGAAGGTGGGTTAGGGTTATCAAAGGACAACACATCAGGCTTGATTGAAGTTAAAAACTTACATTTTCGCTACAGTCCCTCTTCTCCTTGGTTATTCCAAGGCATCAGCTTTCATGTTGATGCAGGCGAATCTGTTGTGATAGTGGGTCGCTCTGGTCTAGGTAAATCGACCTTGCTTAAATTGATGACAGGATTGATTCAACCCCAGCAGGTTGACTATCGACTGGATGGCTACAGTGTAAACCATATGGGGGTTCGTAACTTCAGATCCTTATGTGCCACCGTCATGCAAAACGATCAACTACTTAATGGCTCACTTATAGAAAATATCTCATTTTTTGAACCTAAACCCGATCTTGAAAGAGTTCAGGAAGCGGCTAAAGGCGCCTACATCTGGCAAGAGATCCAAGCGATGCCAATGGGTCTGCATTCACAAGTTGGCGATCTGGGCAGTACGCTGTCTGGGGGGCAAAAGCAGCGATTATTACTTGCCAGAGCGTTGTATAGTCAACCAAAAATACTATTTCTAGATGAAGCCACCAGTCATCTAGATAGTAAAACCGAGCTTATGGTCAACCAATATCTTAAAACGAAAAAGATCACCAGAATTAGTGTCGCACATCGTCAAGAAACGATAAATGCAGCTGATCGCATAATAGATCTAAATCAACTAATTTCAGATAACAACATTGAAGAAATAGCGGCTAAATCATAATTGTAAGGCTATATATGAAAATCAAAATCAATCAAAAAGTGGTTTATCGCGCCTTAACAGGGATCTCACTGATAATGCTGATTACTGGATGGCGCTTAGGTTATTCCGATATAGAAACACTGCCTTACGCTAGTGTCTCTATCAGCAAGGTTGAAAGCGGTGACTTTTCCACAAAGGTGACAGGGTATGGCTCACTACAATCAATCAACAAGCGACTGCTGACAGCGACAAGCAATGCTGTTGTAGATGAAATTGTCTTAAAATCTGGGGCTGCAGTCGATGTCGATACAGTCATTATGATCCTGAAAAACCCTGAGCTAGAAAGTCAGCTACGTAAAGCACTTGCCAAGTTACAAAATAGTAAAACCCAGAAACGCAAATTAGTTTTGCAACATCAAAGGGAGCTGCTCAATATTGAAACGAGTCTGTCAGAACTAGAGTCAGAATCTGAGATTGCAATGCTACAGGTTGACGCAGAACGCTCATTAGCGAAGTCAGGCATCATCTCTGGGATCCATGCCAAGAAAAATGAGCTTACAGCAAAACAGCTTATCAAACGGATAACACTCGAAAAATCCAAGCGAAGTAAAATGATTGCCATGCAAACTGAAGCGCTATCAATTCAGGACGACCTTATCGCTCAAGCACAAGAGGAGTTTGATGTAGCCACACTCATGGTCAATCAACTTTCTGTCACAGCAGGAATGAAAGGGGTGATTCAACGCTTACCGCTAAATCTTGGCCAGAGTGTCACTGCGGGTACTGAATTGGCCTTGATAGGTAGCTTATCTCCCCTGGTGGCTGAGATTAAAGTACCTCAGATGCAATCCCATATGGTCACCTCTAACATGGTAGCCGAGATCACCACACTGCATGGTCAGATCCTTGGTGAGGTTGTCCGTGTAGACCCTGTAGTCAACGAAGGAGCTGTTCAAGTGGATATAGAGCTCACTACACAGTCAAAGATCAACGTAAAACCTATGCAGTTGGTCGATGCCACCATCTTTGCCAAGGTGCGCCAAGGGGTGCAATTTATGAAAAAGCCCAAGGGTGTAAAAGAGAACAGTCAGATCACTCTGTTTAAGTTAACAGATAACCTCAGTGCAACCCGAGTCGATGTTCAACTTGGAAAAGTCTCAGGGCAACAGATAGAGATCCTCTCAGGTCTGCAAGTGGGCGATGAAGTGATCACCTCATCCCATGAGCTTTCAGCAGAAACCTACCACCTTACATTGACCAACTAACCCGAGCCAAGGATGAATAACGTGAATACTGAAATACTCAAGATAAATAGCATGAGCAAGTCATTTGACTCGGGCGAACAGCAGGTGCAAATATTGAAAAAAATCAGTTTTTCAATATTTGATGGCGAATTTGTCTCTATTTCAGGGCCGTCTGGTTGTGGTAAATCGACTTTGTTAAATATATTGGGGCTGTTAGACACCCCCAACAGTGGCGAGTATTATATCGATGGGTTACTGGTCACAGGAATGAATGCTAGTCAACGAGCTAGCATCAGAGGCAATAGAATTGGCTTTGTATTTCAATCATTTAATCTAATTGATGAGTATTCGGTCGTTGAGAATATCGCCCTACCGCTAAAGTACCGCGGCGATAGCTTAGAGCAGCGTCAAGCGCGCGCCTTAGACTGCCTAGATAAGGTCGGATTAGCGGATAAAGCCAATCTGTATCCAAGCCAACTATCTGGTGGACAACAGCAGCGCATCTCAATTGCTAGAGCACTAGCAGGGGATTCTGGCATTATGCTTGTCGACGAGCCCACGGGTAATTTGGACTCTAAAAATGGTGATGCGGTAATGTCACTGCTGCAGGAGTTAAATAAGCAGGGCACCACCATAGTGCTGGTCACCCACGATCCCCGTTATGCCGATATGGCATCACGCAATATTAAGTTAAAGGATGGCTTAATACAGCCCTCTGACGCAGCCCCTTGCAGTGAGGTGGCCTAAGCATGTTAATCCAACTCGCCATCAATAACTTTAAGCGCGCCAAACAGTATTATATAACCACTGTACTGACACTCACCCTGACCCTTTCTATGGTATTGAGTGTATTTAGCCTCGTCGACTTGGTGTTCTTTGCTCCCCTTCCCTACAACGAAAGTAACAACCTTTATTTGTTAGAAGGACGAATTAAAGCTGAAGGGTTCGATGGAGCCGCCTCCAATGCTCAAATAATGACTCATATAGATGAGCAAAATGATCTGTTTGATGAGCTAGCCACTTACCACACGTGGAATGACTATAAACTCTACGACAAAATAAAGCGCCCTGAAGTGGATGTGATACTGACGTCGAGTAACCTATTCTCTGTACTAGGTGTAGAGCCTGAGCTTGGGCGACTGTTCAACAAAAATGAGGCGTTAGGAACAAAGCAACCCTCGGTGATATTGGGCTACCGGGTCTGGCAGCAGCATTATGGTGCAGATAAAGATATTATTGGCAAAAAAATTCAGCTCAACCAACGCCGCTTTAATGTCATTGGCGTCACGCCAGATAACTTAGTCCTACCACAATACAACGATATCAATGATGCCGTGTGGATTCCCATGGACATGGATGAAACCTTCAAGCCCAAAACTTCACCTGGATTTATGGGATCTTATAAAGCAGTTGTTCGACTGAAGCCTGGTATAGAGTTAGAGAAAATCACTGAGCAGTTAAACCTACTGGCCATTGCAGGCGCCGAAATATACACGCCTGAAGTGTTAAAGGACTTTACTGTAGGAGCTAAAATTACGGACTTTAAAACGGCTCTCCAAGGGGACAGTGGCAAGATTGTGCTTATGCTATTAATCGGCGCAGTGCTGCTAATGGTTATCGCACTGATCAACTTATCGAGTATGCAAATTGCGAGAGCTATCTCGAAAATAAAAAACTTAGCCATTAGCTTTGCCTTCGGTGCAAACAGCAAAAAGTTAGCTATCGCTGCATTTAAACATAATATTGTTATCATCGGCTTAGCCGTCGTATTGGCACTACTACTGACCCAGAGTAGCTTTTCAGTTATGGAGTTGCTCGCCACAGACTCCATACAAAGGCTAGATACATTATCAATCAGTACCAACACCCTACTGCTTTCCATCGCTTTAGCTCTCACTATTTCAGCATTCTATACCTATATTGAACTCAGTGTTGTTAAAGAGAAAAATCTTACTGACAGCCTGCAAAGCAGCGGTAAAGGGGTTGGCAAACAGGTCGGTGCAGGTGTGAGTCATACCTTGATTGGTCTACAAGTGATGTTTTCATTTATAGTTTTACTCGCCGCGAGCCATGTGGTGTTGCTGACACTGTCTGAAGCATTGCGTGCCAATGGACTCAACACCGATAACAAGTGGTCATTAACCGTTAATTACTCGAATCTCGATATCAAGAATGAACGCATAAACCTACATAGAACTCTGCTAGAACAGATATCTCAACTCGATACCGTCACTCACGTGCTACCGGTTTCTGAACCAAGATTGCCTGAGAGCTTAAACGTTAATCAAATCTACGGTGAAGATGGGGGCTATATTGCTCAGGTTCGCCAAACTCGTATCGGGTCCGGTTATCTTGAAGCGCTCGAGTTGTCCATTTTTGGTCGTGGCTTCAAGGCTGGAGATAGCGAGCTAG
Organism: Shewanella sp. 0m-8; assembly: GCF_052977265.1. Classification (NCBI taxonomy): domain Bacteria; kingdom Pseudomonadati; phylum Pseudomonadota; class Gammaproteobacteria; order Alteromonadales; family Shewanellaceae; genus Shewanella; species Shewanella sp. 0m-8. The sequence continues at coordinate 138,581 of NZ_JBRIMB010000008.1, forward strand.
CCAACTTTCCGGTCATAATCAATCAGCGTTTAGCCGATTTAATCGATCAAAACAGTGCCAATATTATCGGCCAAAAGATCAGTTTTAACAGTAAGACTTTCCATCCTATTATTGGGATCACTGCAAACACTTATGTGCCAGGGAGTATAGAGGATGAAGCTTATGAGGTGTTTAATCCATTAAAAAACGGTGGCTGGCGTGAATACTCTTACTTGATCACCACAGCACAGAGCCAAGAGTTTGAGCAGCAGCTTAGAGATTTAATCACCCGGGTAAACCCACGCCTAGATATTGCCAAGTTAATCACTCTAGAGCAGCAGTTTAAGCAAAAGCGGCAGCTGCACATTGCTGCTGCGGGTGTCGCAATAGTGCTAGCTTCACTCTCCCTGCTTATGGTCTGTATAGGTATTAATGGCATCGTAAATTATATGGTGCAGGTTCGTCGTTACTCCCTAGGGGTCAAACTTGCTATGGGAGCCAATAATCAAAAGTTATTAAATGAAAGCTTGGTAGAGTTAATGCGGCCAGTCATTATGAGCTTGGTATTCTCCTTCTCACTGAGCTACCTGTTAATGGCGTACTTTAATAGCCAGACGCTCAGTAAGATAACTCCAAACTGGCCAATGACAACCGCGATCTGGTTCGGAGTCTGCTTGTTATCATTTACAGTGAGTTTTATACCTGTACGGCAGATTCTAAGTCAAAATCCAATAAAGGCACTAAGAGATGAATAAGTCTTCAATCAGCTGTTATAGCGTTATTCTCTTTGCAGTGCTTTTTAACAGCTTGGCTTTCGCGCAGCCAGAAAGTCAGCCCAGTGATCTCTGGGGTGACCTTCTAGCACAAAGTACAACAACACAGTGGTATGGTGCTCCCAATGGGGAACAAACGGCTATTTTACATCAGATAAACTATCCCTCATTGGCAACTCTTGCGCAGCCAAGCCGAACATTGGCGGGGGAAACATTTTATACCGAAATTGCCAGTAGACCCAATCAACGATTATATAGCCATATCACAGTAATAAAAAATGGCCAATACAGTAAAACCATCCAACCAGATAACGGTGTCATTATCGATTATAGTTGGGCTCCTGACTCAAGCGCACTAGCATTGCTTATACAAAGCGATATAGGGGTACATTTATGGAACTATGATGTCGCACAACACAGGCTAATCTCCCTGTCCCAACTTGAACTTTCAACCCGCATAGGTGAAAGGCACCTTCGCTGGCTACCAGATAGTAGTGCTGTCATCGTTAAAGTAAGCATACCTTCAGAACATGTCCTTGCCACTAACATATTACAACCACGAATATCTTCAACTGATGATAAAGTAAAACCAGGTAGAACTTATAAACACCTACTCAATTCACCGGATAAACAGCGAGCGTTCAAATCTATCAGCCGGTCACAACTAACCAAGATTGATCGACAAGGCAATAGCCTACCTATCGCTGATAGTGGCCTCATCTACCATTTTGCTATTTCTCCCGATGGAAATTACTTACTTATTGAAAAACTGCCTAGTACCCCCTCATCAACCTTGCCATTAAAAAAATGGGGACGGGAGTATTCAATTGTCGATCTCTTCACAAAGCAACATGTTTACTCGCTACCGTCACTAGGGAATAAACCACATTTAGCACAAGCCAAGGATAGGGTTGCTATGGGCGCAAGGGGAGTTCAATGGCTCCCATTTAAATCATCTACAATATCATGGGTTGAAGCAAGCGAACAGGGATTAATGACCAATGACCAAAGCGTTCATGATAGGGTTTATAGTCTCACTAGTCCCTTTTTAAACGAGGGAAAAGAGGTTTTAGCATTAACCTGGCGATACTATGATCTCATCTGGAGTCCAGATGGTATCGGGTTGCTGCAGGAATGGCGTTATCAAGACCGGCAGTCACGAACTCAACTGCTAAAATACCAACAACCAGAGAAAACCAGAGTGTTGTCACAGCGAGATTATCGCGATAAGTACGCTGACATCGGCGATCCAATGACAACTCGTACTCCAGCTGGAAATAGGGTGTTGCTAGAAGGCAATGAAAAGCAGATTTATATGAAAGCCATGGGCAGAACGAATAAGGGGCTAACTCCTTTCATCGACACTCACAATCTCTATACTAATAGCAAAGAGCGGATCTTTACTGGCAAAGAGTCTGCATTAGAAATACCACTCGCAATGCATGGCAACTCACTAATAATCAGCTCAGAGAGCGTTAGTAAAGCTCGCCAATATATCAGCCTAGCAGGGGATAACTACGCAAAAAAGACTGTCATATATAAGAGCGAGCACCAGAATATGATCTCATCTTCACCTCAAATTATAAATTATCAACGCCAAGATGGTTTACAATTACAGGGGACGTTACACCTCCCTAATGGCGTCACTAAAGAACACCTTAAAAGCGGTAAGATCCCTGCTGTGTTGTGGGTCTATCCAAAGGCATTCAAAAACATAAAGATAAGCCAGCAATCTTCGACTGTCCCAAACCAATTTAGGCAATTTGACCCCTTAGGTCCGCTGCCTTTATTACACGACAATATCGCAGTTTTTGAGGCCCCATCAATGCCCATTATGGCTATTGGCAATGGAGAACCGAACGATCAATTTATAGCGCAGTTAACCATGAACGCAGAAGCTGCAGTCAAAGCATTAGAACAAACCGGTATTATCGATGTGAAACGGTTAGCAGTAATGGGACACTCTTATGGAGCATTCGCTGTCGCTAACTTACTCGCTCACACCGACCTTTTTAGTGCAGGAATTGCAAGAAGTGGGGCATATAACCGAACACTAACCCCATTTGGCTTTCAGGGTGAAAAGCGCAATTTATGGCAAGCAAATCAGACTTACCTTATGATGTCACCTTTTTTGTTCGCCGATAAAATTAACGAACCCATCCTACTCGTTCACGGGGAGAAAGATCTTAATCCTGGAACTTCTCCTATGCAGTCAACACGGATGTATAATGCACTGGCCAGTAATAACAAAACAGCAAAGCTGATCATACTGCCATATGAGGGCCATCAGTATCGAGCTAAAGAAAACCTACAACAGTTACTCATTCAGCAGTCTGAATGGTTAGCTCGTTGGCTAACTATAACCCAGGACCAATAATGACACAGTGGCGCCTATCAGTCGATGGATAAAACTGGATTTAATCATCAGGTAGAAGTCACCAAGCAGAAGAATGTTAACTCAACTAGCAACGCTAGCTGCATATCTACATCACGGTATAAATATTAACGAACGTCTAAAGTTCTCCATTGCAGTCATTACCTACGATTAGAACGGTTTGAATCATCAAACCCTCTAAGCGACAACTCTCATGGCCTAGTAATTGTGTCCCAATAAAAGCGAATACTGAGAGAGCGAGTACGAGTGGGATAGTCTGAGTTGAATACCCGACACGAAAGCGAAGAAGGTATTTACGTTGCGAGGCATCGCTTGCACAATTATGGGATCGGGCGCTTCGGCGCCCTTTCTTCCCTTCTATTATCTATAGAACCTATTAGTCAACTCCTCACACAGCGCCGTTCGTTGCACTATCCGTGCTTTGAGCAATGAAGCATCTTCTACGCTAAGTAGTACCTGCCGCGTCTTCTTATCAAACCTTGTTGGCATCTCTTCATAGAGCTTAACAACATGGCCATCCATTATTGTTTCATTTTCTAGAGTTAACAAAATAATCTGGGTTACTTACATTCAGTTCCTGCCCTCAAAACTAAATTAAGCGTAAAACCGTTTTCAATCACTAAAATCCCAGCTATTTCACCAGTGAGCATGCAACAAAAATGCCGAACATAGGTTCGGGAGCTTTTTTAAAAATTATGAATTTAAGTCTTTGTTAAGCGCTATCTAACCATCGTCGACAATTAGCTGCGCCTTGCCTTCGCTTACGCTCTAAGTGTCCGCGATACGCATCGAGCTCTTCAAGCGTGCCTACTGGACCTTTGAATAATCGACTAAAATCACTCGTGAGTTTAATCCAGTTTGCTTGTGGAATATTAAGCCTTTGGAGTATTTTCAAAGAGGTAGCACTTATAGCTCCACGCTTATCTTTGCGAATTACCCTCCCGGTATCATCAACCAGTTGCAGGTAATCTTTGGCACTGAACATCAGCCCTTTGGGCATATCCTTGCGTTCGTTACCAACAAAAGGCAGTAACGTACTGGGTTGCTCACCGTTTAGGGCGGATTTAATTCTAAGCTGAATACTCGTTTGGTCTGAGGTTTCTGGGGTCTCAGCCATTTTTGCGCGAACAGGATTGAGGTCAACATAAGCCATGCAAGCCAAGACGGCAGCTTCATCAAGCAAGGCTTGAGATTTGAACCTTCCTTCCCAGAAACGACCTGTGCAGTTATCTTCTTTATTGGCCATGCGAGCAATGGGCTCATTCAGTGCCCGCATAAACCAAGAGATATCACTTAATCGACCTCGGTATTGAGCAATCGAATGTTTTAAACTGCTAACCTCTACACTTTCAATGACCTCACCTTTAGCAAATTTTTGAGTAATGTCGGTGCCTTTAAACAGTTGATGCCAGTGCTCTATTACCTCTCTATCTGTCCAATTGTTCGCTTCAAAAACATCCACCCTCAGCACCAAGTGAAGGTGATTGGACATCACCGCATAAGCGCTGACGTCTATAGCAAAAATACTAGCTAACTCAAGTAGCCTTGATTCAACCCAATCACGACGATGCTCATAAGACTGGCCCGTATATTTATCGACGCCAGTCAGCCAGGATTTTCGCACGCATCTAGATGTGCAGTGGTAAAAAGGAGTGTCTTCTATGCTAACTAAAGTACTTCTTGGTCTGGCCATAACAACCTCAGTCCAATTGTGATTAGTAAAGCTTAGTCAGAGGTTGAAAATCCAGCCAACAATTATGGGTGTCACAGTTAATCATATTGTGAGCTTGAGTTAAACCTTCGTATTAAACCTAAGAAGCGATTGGTTCGTAATAAGCCACAACCACTAGCCGTACCTGAAAAAGCCAACGAATGTTGGTCAATGGACTTTATGCATGATCAACTTGCAGACGGTCGCTCAGTCAGACTATTTAATGTGATCGATGACTTTAATCGAGAAGGACTAGCTATCGAAGTTGATTTTTCTCTGCCTGCGATCCGTGTACAAAGAACACTTGAACAGATCATTGAGTGGCGTGGTAAACCAAAGTCTATACGGTGTGATAATGGGCCTGAGTATATAAGTAAATTGCTTCTAGCTTGGGCTGAGAAACATGAAATAGCACTTTGCTATATTCAACCAGGCAACCCTCAGCAAAACGCCTATATCGAACGTTACAACCGAACAGTGCGTTATGATTGGCTAAGTCATTACTTATTTGACTCGGTGACCGAACTACAAAACTTTGCAACTGAATGGCTTTGGGTTTATAACAATGAACGGCCAAACATGGCATTGGGAGGAATAACTCCTATGCAGCGTTTAGCACAAATTAATATCTCTACTTCTGAACTCCATTAAAAATGGGGGGATTACCGCTTCACTTAGCAGTAGATACTAATACACATCAAATAGTGAGTGCGCAAGTCACGATGTTGATCGTCGGTGATAGTGAAGTCATACCCTCTTTATTGAGGCAGTTAAGACGACAAACTAACGCAATATCTGGTGACGGAGCTTACGAGACTAGGCAATGCTATGAAGGGGTTGCGAAGAAAAAAGCCCTCGCTATTTTTCCGCCAAGAAGTAATGCGGCGATATGGGAGGAAGGACATCCTAGAAATGAAGCCTTAGGCCGTCTGAAAGCTGGAGAGCTGAAGGAATGGAAGGAAGAAACGGGTTATCACAAGCGCTCAATATCAGAAACGGCGATGTACCGATTTAAGCAATTGGTCAACGATAAGCTATCTCTGCGTGATTACAATGGCCAAGTCGGCGAAATACTTTCAGGAGTATGGGCTCTTAACAAATGTGCAGCCTTGGCATGCCTGTAAGACAGGCTGTGAACTAACTTAAGTTTGGGAAGGGTTGTTGCGTCTTCATTTTTGATTTAAGCAACAACGCCAGGCTCCTCTACTCTGTAATTTGGAAAAATCTCACATATGAGCTTCCTAGAGACTTACCACTTATCTAACTTTTGGGCTTTTAGACAGATATGTGTCAACGATTTTGCTAATCTAGCTTTTCTCGGATGAGCTTACGTATCGCGATTCGGCCAAAGATTGATTTAGTAATTACAACCCCTCTAACTCAAGTATCCAATTCCACGCGACCAAAACTACATGCCTTCTTCTAGTTCTGAGTCATCGCTTAATAGTGCATTATTATCCCAGCCATAAATTGACACAGGATTATCAAAAATCTTCCTAAACATAGAAATGAATGTTCTGTTTTCTCTATCGTCATGAACCAGTTCTGTATGAGTAAGTATTACCTCATCGTTTAAACCATAGTTAATAACAAACTTTTCTTTAGCGTTATTGACAAAATGTTTTATTTCTTGATTGGACGCAATCTCTTTTGAATAACTTGATTTTTCAAATAATGTTAATCGACGTATACCCGTGACAAACTCTAAGGATTTTGTAAAAACACCTTTGTTCGCCAGCATATATGTCATATTTAGATTGGTTACCCTTATAACTACCCAACTATTAGACCCACCAGCCCACAAGTTCCCTATCCACTCTCGTTTAACTCTGCCATCTTTTGCTTGAGTGGAATAACTGGTACCAATCCCATTCCAACTATTAGCAATCGGAAAAAACAGTTGAAGTACTGCACTAACATAATCAGGTCCACGTAGCGTGCCTGTAGGAGAGCCACATGAGGATATTGTATTTTTTATAACTAAAGGTTGAGTCAAGCTAAAGGGAATATCCTTACTGTTATTTAAATTTAAGATATAAAAAAGCCTGCTTGACAACAACTCGTTACTGACCCATACACTATCTTCACTTGTGCGCTCACTCGAAAACAAAGCAAATTTATCATTACGTGACTTCAGCTTTAAAAAAGCAAAATCACCACATTCATAGTTAGACTTTAACGGACTAAACTCAGCCAAAACTTCCAATATGGAACTAAAAAACGAATTGGAATTACCATCAAAGTCCATATCGTAGAATTCATGAGCTGAATCACTATTTAGAATAAAATTATAGTCTGTATTTTCCCATTTTATTTCTTTAAATGACAAATTAATCACAACCAACTTCAAATATAACCTACGGAGTTTCGATTGATACGCGTCGTCATTATTTAGCGTAATAGCAACAACTAAATACATTACTCTAGTCAAATTGCTTACCCGCGAATAGACTAGATTTTCTGAATTCATAGAATATTCTACATAATCTATTATCAGCGATACAAATTGGAATGCAGTGTTTTTATTTCTATAGAAACTGAAAAGCTGATTAATTAAAATGCCAACGCAATCATAGTCCTCAGATCCATCCAATGATACAATTAGATTTAAAACAGAATCCCTTTCTAACAGAGAATTGTGTTCAAGTACATAACCTACGCATTCAAACAATTTAATTCGCTGTTCTTCATTTAAAAACTTGCAAATATTAAACATATTAGATATACAGTTTGACCAGTATTCTTCTATAGTTTTATCGCTCTCCAGCAAAAAGCCTTTAGAATAAGATAAAAATCGTAGCATTAACCAATCTATAGCTACACGATTAGCAACTAAACATTCAGAATCGAATAAACGACAGACCGATAAAATTGTATTTCTTATAACAATCTGACAATGGGTTTGATCAAATCCTCTATAATGAATTATTTGTGAAATAAACGAATTTGCATACTTCCTATACGTAATCAACGCTTCAAGCCTTGCTTCTTCATTGTTATTATTTTTTAGATAACTAACTAGCATTCCCTCAAATATTGCCAAATCATTTTCCAATTCATCGTAGTCGACAGGCCTATTTTCAAATGCCGTCATCAATTCATGAGCGAGATTATTGTCAAGCTCTTCACTAGAGTCTTCTCGACTTTTAGCAACCAAAAAAGACATCTCTTCCCATTTGGAAACCTTGCTATTAAGAGCGTTTACAGTTTCTTCCAAAAGTATATATGACGGACTCAATTCAACATCAGTACTGACAGCCGGAATCATGAATTCGATATTATGTAATGCGCCCTTGTTTTCGTTTGAAAGTATGAATATATTCCCATAACTCTTAAATTTATCTAGTATTGCTCTGAACTCATCAATTACATCACTCCATAAGAGCTTATCAGAATGATAAATAAGAATATCTTCGCTTTCATATTTTGGGCAAACCATTGACTCTAATAGAGAAAACACCGAAAGGTAAATATCATCCATAATATCAATATTGTAGTCAGATTTTGTTCTACAGTTTTCTAACACTTCATTGATTTTTATTAGTAATGACTTTAGAATACTCACATCCTCGGTAGTTCTTATCATTTTAAAGTTAGCAATATAGGTCATAGATTCGATACAGAACAGTAGTGAAATACATAAGGAATCATTATATTTACTCTTATCTAGATTACTTAGCAAACTAAAGTTATCTAGCATTAGTCGTTTTATATCTCTACCAAACTCATTATTGATGAATGCCCTTCTCAAAAGGACATTCCTTACCTCAGCTCTAACTTTTATTGTCTCAGTTATTCCTCCTGAATAAACTTTAGATATAAATATAGAATGCATATTTTTTATATCAACAAATGAAGCTAAGTTGTTAGTTACTGGAGATAGAATCTCCCAGTCCTGCTTTCTTATATACTTAAAGTAAGTCAAAAGTTTTGCGCTCCTCTTAAATTGCCCCTTATTTTCTATTGCGTAGAAGAACCTATCCTCATCCGTATACTCTTGCTTTGCCATTTCATCAATGATATTTTTTATAGCTAACCTGTTACTCACATCATCAGGCAAAACTAACTCTTTTAGCGAAGCGTCTTTATATATCCTATAAAAAACCTCCACTCTTTCTTTGACGGTTATGGCTAAACGAGACTGCCTACCAATTGGCCCACTAACTAAGAAATCAAAAATACCTTGTGCAAGTTGGACTTCTTTCTTACATAAATTCTCGTCTTTATTTTCCCTGACAGAAAGGATTTCACTCAATACGAGATTTCTATCAGTACCTCCAGAAAAATCATTAAGCATTTCTGTTACTAACGACTCGCTTTCCTCTATCGTGAGTTCACCAACTCCAATTTGCTTTCTAATACGTTCATTAATATGATTAGAGCACTTATCTGCAGCATCAAAAAGTAACCGTCTTCTCTTAGAAACAAAAACCACTTTTATTTTATTATTACTGTTTGAAATTAACTTATCGACATACCTTATTAACTGAACAATTGATTCTGTATCCTTTGGTGTTTCATTGATATCAATAACAATAATAACACTAGAGTCATCACTTATTCCAATTTTATCCAGATACTTCATTACATTATCACAATCGAATTCTTCTTTATGATAATTCCCCCTACTCTTTCTAAAATAGTTAAAACCATCTCCAACCAAGTATGCAGGATAAAGATGTTTGATCGACAAAAAAACCTCTTCAATAATATTTTTATTCTTATACCTTATATAAAAAATATACATTCCAAAAATAATAACAATCATTTTAACGACAGCATCTTGAATATTGGAAAGACCTAATAACGGGGTTCCAAAGTCAGATACAACATGAAACAATATAATGAAAAATATTACAATTCCGAAACTAATCCAATTGAAATTTCTGGATATAATTTTGGACACTTCCTCAGTTCCAGATGCATATGAGTAGACATCTTCGTGATATTTATAAAGCAGCTTGGCGTTCTTGTTTTTTCCTAGACTTAAAATTTTTTGTATTAAACGATAAGACAACAACGGGAGTATTAAGTTATGTTGCGCATCAAAATCTTTACGGTTGATGTATAGGTGTATTTTATTTGCTGAAAAACAGCTATCACTCTCAAAAATTTTACTTTTCCCAGAGCCCCCCAAACCACCTACACATGTAAAATTAGAGCGTTGAATGCTATCGGTAATTTCACTAACAACATCTCTTTTAATGTAAATAGGCTTGTCCATATAATAGACCTCTACTAGGTTACCCACTAATTTGTTAACTAGACAAAAGAGTATAGACGTAGTCTTCTTAAAGCGTTTACTTATCTCCGAATTCAACTGCGAAGTGGCGTTGTTGCACAAATAGATTGAACCCTTTCCCATAGGGACGATCAGATCGACCAAGTGAGCGGTCATCGTAGATAATAATGGGCAAAACTAAGCATAAAATCATCAATTGGAAAGAGTACAACAAGGCACTGGTCAATCGAGGTTCGGTGATCTTCTGGCTTGATGAGGAAGCTACCGCAAGCTGGTACTGTAAAGAGCACCATGGCCGTCGTGGTAGAGGGCATACCTACAGCGAGCATGGGACTCGATATCAAATCGCCTAATTATAGTTGCCTTAGCAGGCGCGCCCAAACAGTGGAGGTCATTTATAGAATGCCAGCTAAAGGTGCCGTTATGCATTTGGCAATAGACTCTATTGGCTTAAAGGTTTTTGGCGAGGGCGAATGGAAAGTTAAGAAGCATGGCGCAGAGAAAAGGCGCGTATGGCGCAAGCTTCACTTAGCAGTAGATACTAATACACATCAAATAGTGAGTGCGCAAGTCACGATGATGAGCGTCGGTGATAGTGAAGTCTTACCCTCTTTATTAAGGCAGTTAAGTCGACATATTAACGCAATATCTGGTGACGGTGCTTACGATACTAGGCAATGCTATGAAGAGGTTGCGAAGAAAAAAGCCCTCGCTATTTTTCCGCCAAGAAGTAATGCGGCGATATGGGAGGAAGGACATTCTAGAAATGAAGCCGTAGGCCGTCTGAAAGCTGGAGAGCTGAAGGAATGGAAGGAAGAAACGGGTTATCACAAGCGCTCGATATCAGAAACGGCGATGTACCGATTTAAGCAATTGGTCAGCGATAAGCTATCTCTGCGTGATTACAATGGCCAAGTTGGCGAAATACTTTCAGGAGTGTGGGCTCTTAACAAAATGTGCAGTCTTGGCATGCCTGTAAGACAGGCTGTGGACTAGCTTAAGTTTGGGAAGGGTTGTTGCGTCTTCATTTTTGATTTAAGCAACAACACCCTGCACTGGGCTCAAACCTCCACTAAGGCGTACCATGTTACCCAGCAACCACTCGGGTTACTTTTGCAATACACACTTGAAGCTTTGATACTGCTGCTCAATGACTTTCCAGTCGATGGATTGCCATTGAGTGCAGTAAGGAGAGGCACTAACTTCAGATGAAGTCATCATTTGCGTTTCTCCATTAATAAAGTTCTCCAAATTTTCTTGCAACGGGAGACCAGCTGGAAATAGGCTCACTTTCGTGCCAGACACAAGGTCTGCATGTTTCGGAGTAATCCGATCACTTAGGGTAGAAGTAGGGGGGGGAGAAAAAGATGATTTAGGTGATCGGATTAAACCGAAATGGGTGATCGCAATCGTCGTAATACGCACACACAATGGGGCAAAATCTTCTTAGCAGACGCTCTTAATAGAAGGTTAATCTATTGCCTATTTCATCAAATTACCCCATAAGCGGGTCTATCTACTATTGAACCCGTAATGGAAGACTGGTTCACTTGATTCTCTTAGAGAGTAAGACTAGTAACTAGTGCTAGCCTTTCGTTAGACAGCACCAAAGCGTGCAGACTGACATCATCACTTGGCTTGCCTTTGGGTTAGCTGGGGATCGGGCGCTTCGGCGCCCTTTTCTCCGTTCTATTATCGATAAAACACGTCAGTTAATTCCTCGCACAGCACCGTTCGTTGCACTATCCGTGCTTTGAGCAATGAAGCATCTTCTACGCTAAGTAGTACCTGCCGCGTCTTCTTATCAAACCTTGTTGGCATCTCTTCATAGAGCTGGTTGTGCAGCCTCTTTATGTCATTGAAGATTTGCAGGGATTGCGAGAACAGCATGACCTTATCGTAATAACCGTTATTGAGGCCATACAGCCACTTTAAGAGGATGGTTTGCCTTGCAGCCTTGGTCTTAAATGAATGCTCAATTTCAATCGCTGCGACTGCGCCGTAGGGCTCTATCGCTATGCCATCGACATTGCGCACATCATTGGATTTAAATAGCCGCTTAAACTCAGGCTCAGTAACGAATGAATACCAGTAGGGTTTAGCTATCTTATCTTTTGTTTGATTGTGCACGCCTTTGAGCAGAACGTACTGCATCATAAGGTCGTGCATTATGGTGTTTTGGTTGACTCGTAAGCTGGGTTCTCCAGCACGGAAATAGACCGCAACTGATAACAACTCTTCGACGTATTTCGCCCCAGCATAATCCAGCACATAAACACGGTCATCGATGGAGCGATGGGTGATAACAAGGCTCAGTAATTTCTCGCTGACGAGCTTGTTTAAATGCTCTAATGCCAGCCGGTGTGGAATGCCGTAAAGCCAGCTGATAATCGTTGGTGATGTTAGGCCGAAACGTGTAACGATTTTCATCGTTAATATGCGCCTATCTTTACCAATCTGATTGTTGCTTGTTCCCGGTTGGTAGTGCATGAGCATGGAGATATAAGGTTGATATAACCGCGCTGCTTCAGGAGCTATTTCACCCGCTGTTTCGACGGTTTGATTTAACTGTTGGATTGGATTGTTTTGCTCATTCATCTTGATATCCGTTGTTACGTTGAACATGGTTATCAAGAGATAGAATCTTAGAACACAAACAATGCCTGTTCAGGCAAAAAAGTACTGATTTTTATTCCGAGATACTTATTTCTCCCTCTCGGGATGAAAATAGCGATAGGTATCGCTACCAAGCCAGGCTTTGCCTGATGAATGAATCACTTCGTGACACA